>NZ_JBSRVI010000162.1:0-46729 GCF_055134445.1 Arcticibacterium sp. | reverse complement strand
GAAAAACTTCCATGTCAATGAAACCGACCTTCTGCTAAAAAACAAGCAGAGCCTTCGAGCAGATTTGAACTGCCGACCTCTTCCTTACCAAGGAAGTGCTCTACCCCTGAGCTACAACGGCAGTTCCAGTTTTTTTTGAGCGGGAGACGAGGCTCGAACCCGCGACCTACAGCTTGGAAGGCTGTCGCTCTACCAACTGAGCTACACCCGCAAAAAAATATTCGTATAAAAAAAGTGGGGGCGGATGGATTCGAACCACCGTAAGCGTAAGCTAGCAGATTTACAGTCTGCCCCATTTGGCCACTCTGGTACACCCCCAAAAATTGTTGTTTTTCTCTTTGTAAAGAACTGTTCCTGAAAAAGGAGTTGCAAAAGTATAGCGATTTTTTGGTTTGGCAAAATATTGATTAAAAAAAACTCTCTTTTTTTTAATGTTTAAAATTGAGGTAGAACCTATCGCCTGATAATCGGGCATTTATGGCTAAAAAGAGTATTTTACTTATTTTATAGTCTTAGACCAAAACTGAAAGCTTGAAGGTCTTTTGCATAAATTTGGTTAGAATTGAATAATTTATTCAAGTCATATCTGAAGAAAAATGTAACCCCACTTTTTCGACCGACCTCACCCGTCAGACCATACATGAATTTATTGAGGTTATAACCATCTTTGATTTTCTCTTTATTCCTATTAAGGTCTTTCGTTTTGGTATGACTTCCTACCCTATATCCGAGGTAACCGCCTACTCCAATTTGAATTTTTTCTTTTTTGAGTCCCATGTTTAAAAGTATTGGGAAGGTAAGATAGGGTACAGTAAGTTTAGATTTTTTGGTACGAAAGTCCAATTCGGAGAATATGGTTTGACCATCCGAATCTGTTTTAAATATGGAGTTATTATTTTCAAACATGAAATTGTAAATGGCAAATTCTGGACCATAGCTTAATGCTAAGTCTACATTCTCTCCATTAGTTAAGGTTGCATTCTTTCTTAAAGAGAAGGCGACAAACCGTGATTGCCATGGCCTAAGAGCGTTTAGTTGGAAAGGGGATACGTTTGATGAGTTTGAATAGTTATTCAGTCCAAGATAGAACCCAAAGTCACTTTTAGGGAAAAAGCGGGCATTAGGGTTTGCTTCCTTTTTGGATTCCTCAATGATCATATCTTTAAACGATTGTTTATCGTTTTCGACTCCGAAGACATTAGTGCTATCGGAATGCGGCCTTTGATTTTCTGAGAACATGCGGCCTTTTGTTATAATTTGTATTTTCTGACCTTCGGGAGTAATCACATTTAAAGTATCATCTTGGTCTGTTCTTGTTTCTATTTCTATTAATGCCTTTTTTCTGGCTTCATCATCAAGACCCAATTCCTTGAGTAGGCTATTTAAATTATAGGATAACGGCAAGTCAAAGCTTTTCTCTCCAGAAGCAATAACGGTAACTCTTTTATTAAGGTTATTGTCTGAAAAAGAAATGATGGTAGTATCCTGTATCGTGGCCGAATTAGCCATAGACTTCAAGGATAAACTAGAAATTAGGAATATTCCGAAGATTATAAGTTTTTTCATTTTGAGCTATCTAATAGCGATTTCTTTAAGTTTACTCCTTGGTAATTGTATTTTTTATTCTTTTGAATCTTTGTTTAAACTGCATGGCTTCATATCCTATAAAGCCATCTTCGTTATTGATGAAAGAGTCGTCATTAGAAGCTAAAATAGCATTAATACTCACCTTTTCACCATGTTTTAAATGCTTTAATTCGGTAAATACTTTAGCAACAAAAGAACGCTCGTCATCTAGTTTAGATTCTCCCAAGTCTTTGGCTTCCGCAACGGTAATAGGAGAGTCTGAATTTACATCTGGAATATATATTTCTTCTTCTCGTAATTCTGAAGTGACAATAATAATGGTTTCACCAATGCTTTTTTTAAAAAGTTTGTTCCTAGGTTGTAAATTTTGGGATGTCTTTTGTTCCAAGTTCTTTTTCTTTTCAGAGTCTAGCAATGCGATGGTTAGCTTGTCTAAAATGGGTTCGTCGATTTCTGATACGCCCGTCAAACTTCTATTTTCTTCATTTTTAACGGATGAATTAACCTCTTTAAGATTTGTTGGTTTGCTTGTTTTTAAGGTCACTGGTGAGTTTCTAGTGGCAGTCACAGAAACTGCATTGTCAAGACTTGGAGGACTTTGACGCTCATTGTTCTCCGCTTTTGGAGATTCTAGTACGTAATCTTCGGTTGGTTGTTTTGTGTCAAGCTGAGTCTTGGTTTGTTCCATATTTGCTAGTTCTGGAGCTGAATGAAAGAATAAGTCTGTATATAGGAACAAACTAATGATTCCAACCAGTAATATGGAAGCTGCGGCTGAGAAAAACAAAAGGGGCCTTCTAGAGGATTTCTGCTTGTTAATTGCCATTAAAAATTTCTCTTTGGCTTCATTTGAAGCCTGTATTTCATAGTTGTTGAGCTTTTGTTGAAAAAGCTCATCTACTGGATGCTTCATGTTTTTATTTATTGAATTCATTGTCTTTCTCGTCTAAGGTTGCTGTCCTGATTCTCTAATTTGGTTTGGAGCAATGCTCTAGCTCTGCTTAATTGGGATTTAGAAGTGCCTTCTGAGATTCCTAGTATTTCTGATATTTCAGAATGACTATATCCTTCAATTGCGAATAGGTTAAAAACTGTCCTATACCCTGTGGGTAAAGTATTAATCAAAGTAAGTAGGTCTTCCGCTTCAAGGTCTGAGGATGCTTTGCTTTGAAAGTTTGAAACGGAAACATCTTCTATTCCTACTTCGGTTGCTTTTACGGATCTCAATTTCATAAGGGCTTCGTTAACCATTATTCTTTTTATCCACCCTTCAAAGCTTCCTTGAAAATTGAACTGTTCAATTTTCTCAAATATTTTCATAAAGCCCTTAAGCATGACATCTTCAGCTGTCATCTTATCTCCCAGGTAACGCATACATATACCCAGCATTAATCCTGAATAGCGTTCATACAAAAGATTTTGAGCTTTTCTGTCTCCTTGCTTTAGAGCTTTGGCAAGATTATATTCCGAGCTGAACAAGGATAAAATTTTTGTCATAAATGGCCTATTTCAATATCAAGATGCATAAATAGATATGAAGGGTTGCATCTAAATTAATAAAATACTTCAGACTAGAACATGAAAGAAACTGAAATGTAGGACTGTGAAAGTCCGTACTAAATGAAAATATCTAAGAGGTTTGATTGCCCTCAGCTCCAATCTACCCAATAAATGGTTTTAACGAATGAATATAGTGATATAGCTACTAAAGCATTTATTAAGCGTTAAATATGCGTAGTTTAACATTTGAGGGCATAAGAGGTGTTTGAATTGTATTAGTTTCTTATAAATATCTTTTATGTGTTCCTATAAAGAATTTAAAATTCAATGTAGAATTTAGGTTAAAAGGTGAGCATATTACCCCTCTAAAAAATTTAGAGGGGTTAATATTTTAAAGGCAGTTACTTCTAAAACAGGAAACATACTGGTGGTTTAAATACTTGAATATAAGTGCTTCAATAAATTCATTTGTTTGAAATATAAGATTGTGTATCTTTGGCATGAATGTTGACGTTATAGTTAATATATTTAATACGTGTGCAAAATGAAGATAATTACCACCTTGGCTTTGGCCATTGCGTTATTAACGCTCAGTTCTTGGAGAGATAATCCCAAAACTACTTCTGTAGCATTTTTTACAGGCACTTACGATAACTTTTTGAGGGAAGCGAAAAAACAAAACAAGCCAATATTAATAGATTTTTGGGCTGGTTGGTGTGCTCCATGCAAGAAGATGGACACGGAAACTTTTGCCGACAAGGATTTTGCTAGTTATGTAAATCAGAATTTTTTAGTTTATAAGGTGGATATAGACTCTTTCAATGGGATGGAGATAGTGGAACGATTTGATGTTAAGGCTTTCCCAACTTTGCTTGTAGGAGATTATAAAGGGAATGAGGTAACACAATTAAAAGGTTTTTATATGCCAAATTACCTTCAAAAAACACTCGAGAATTTAAATCAAGAGCACCAACTTTATGGTGAAATGAAAAAAGATCAATATGTGATGAACTAACGTTGCTTTTCAATATAAATACTGAAGCCGACCCAATGGTCGGCTTTTTCTTTGGAAAAAAATAAATGTAGTTTAAACTCCTGTTATTTTTGCGACATGAATTTAAGAAACGATTTGCTCTTAAGAGCAGCAAAGGGTGAAAGCACCGAAAGAGTGCCTGTTTGGGTTATGAGACAGGCAGGGAGAATTTTAAAGGAATATCGTCAAGTAAGAAGTAAAGCAGGAAGCTTTATCAACTTGGCAAAAAATCCAGAAATGGCGGCAGAGGTCACTTTACAACCAGTGGATATTTTAGGCGTGGATGCCGCTATTATATTTTCTGATATCCTGGTGGTACCAGAGGCTATGGATCTTCCTTATGAAATGGTTGAAAAAACCGGCCCTATATTCAGAAAAACCGTTAAAAGTAAAGCGGATATTGACTTATTAAATACAACTGATATAGAAGACCGATTGTCTTATGTATTGGATGCTATAAAATTGGTTAAAAGCGGATTAAATGATAGCGTGCCACTCATTGGGTTTGCGGGTGCTCCATTCACTATTTTTTGTTATATGATAGAAGGGAAAGGATCTAAAACTTTCTCTGAAGCTAAAAAGATGCTTTATACGCAGCCTGAGTTAGCTCATAGTCTTATGAAAAAAATCACGGAGGTAACCGTTACATATTTAAAGGCTCAAGTACAGTGTGGTGCTAATTTGGTGCAGATTTTTGATAGTTGGGCTGGAATACTTTCTCCGAAACAGTATTCAGAATTTGCGGTTCCCTATATTACTCAAATCTGCGATGCCATTAATGAGGTGCCCGTTACGGTATTTGCAAAAGGTGCCTATTTTGCCAGAGAAGAGATAGGTCAGCTTAACTGTGATGTGGTGGGTATGGATTGGAACATGAGTATAGAAGAGACAAGAAGGCTGGTGCCGAATAAAACGCTTCAAGGAAATTTAGATCCTTGTATTCTATATGGCTCTTTTGCGGATATTGAAAGAGAAACGAAAGCGATGCTTACTGCTTTCGGTAGAGAAAGATATATTGCTAATTTAGGTCATGGGGTGTACCCAGATATGGATCCAGAAAAGGTGAAATGTTTTATTGACACCGTTAAGTCTTGGTAGGCTATCTTAAAAAAATATTTTCTTTTTGTTCGAATAAGTAATGATTGAATTCGAATGGTTTACACAACATTTTAAGGTCTTTGGACGTAGTATAGGGTATGAAAAAGCTCATTCTGTTTTTAGGTATAGTTATCGTTCAAGTTTCCTGCGTTTCTACCAAATCAAATCTATCTGAAGAGGTAAAGACCCTGCTTTCTAGTCATCAAAGAATAGCGGTTCTTCCGTTTGATGTGGAATTTAATGAAGAATATAAAAGTAGTTCTGGGATAAGAGGAAGGGGGAGTAGTAGACCGGAGTATTGGCAGGAACAAGAAAGGTTAGCTGGTCTTGATATGCAAAAAGAGTTTTTTATTTCTGTGGCAAGACAAGTAGAGAAAGGGAAGTTTGAAAAAGTAATTCAGGACTTCTTGACTACAAATAAGCTTTTGGAAAGTTCTGGTGTTAAGATATATGATATTCCTAAATTGGATAAAGGAGATCTTTGTAGAGTTCTGAATGTGGATGCCGTGGTTTGGGGCGAAACAAATATTGTGGTGAATCCTCCTTTTGGTTTTACTTCTTTGCCTGGCGGTGCTACCACTATAGGCAATCTATACGATGGAAGAACAGGGGCTCTGATATGGCAAAGAGAAGTGGTACAGCGACCAACAAACAGGATGGATACACCTAAAAGGCTTGGAGGAGATACGGCTCAGCAGTTGGCAAAAATGCTTCCGTATTCAAGCTTATAATATACTTGAATACAGTGAAATATATTGAAGTAAAAGGGCTGTCTCAAATGGATGAGGCAGCCCTTTTTAGTAGTTAAAGTACCCAGGCCAGAGCTCAAATGCTTTAAGATAAATTTTAGAGGCGTTTATTTGTTGTTTCCGAATGCTTTATCATGAAAATGATATCGAGCTTCTACCTTAGATTCGGCTGCTTTGCTTTCCGTGTTGATAATCATATAGGCTGGGGTGGTATCTTTGGCGTCAATGGCCGGCCACTTAGGCAAATCTCCACCGTTTGGCGTCCCTGTTTTTATAAAATTGGCAAAGTATTGTAACATTGTTTGGGAAACTTTATAATCATCTTGTGTCCATGCATATTCATGAACCTTGTCAAGGTTTCCCATAGCATATTCTATTTCGCTAGCATGAGGTGCTCCCATAGATTTTGGGGCTGGAGGTGCGTTTTCTGCTTTTACAGTACCTCCCGCTAATCCAGAAGAAAGCGATTTATCGACGAGAGCTGGACGGAGTTTACTGTAAAGGTACCTGTAAACAGATTTTTCGCTGTTATTCTTATGTAAATCAATCCATTTCCATGTGCTATAGGCTATAAATCTGTCTGAGGCTAGGTCTGTGGCAGACTGTTCTACTTCTGCGGGTGTACTGTGCGGGTGAAGAGCTAAAACTTGCTCATATTCCTTAGGATAAGTTTGCTTGGTTTTGCTGATAAAAGCCTCAGAAGTGTAAGGTATTCCTTGCATATAAGCCATTCCAGGAATTTCGGCGGAATTCCATCCAGCCAAGAGTGGTATTTGGGACTGCTCACCAGCATTGAAAATATCTACAAGGCTCTTAGGAAGAAAGTAACCATCGATGACCAAAGGAAAACCAAACCTTTTGGAGTCGTTGTAGATTTCATAGAGGTCCCTTGTACTCATGGATCGGAGCTCCGAAATGTTTTTTATTCCGGCTTTCTCTAAAAATTCTGCTCCGTTTTTCTCTGCTTCCGCAAGGCTTATCGGAGCCATGGTAGGCGGGATGGCTGCTCCGCTTTCTCCTATGGCACCAGTTATAAGTCCCTTGGTCAGTGGTGAGGCCATTTGCGTGCTTACTCCTATTGAACCAGCAGATTCACCAGCAATAGTTACTTTGGATGGATCGCCACCAAAAGCCTTAATATTTTCCTGTACCCACTTAAGTGCCGCTAATTGATCCAGGGCACCATAGTTTCCCGACGCTTTATAGGGTGCTTCGGCCGATAGTTCTGGATGAGCTAAATATCCAAAAAGGCTTAATCGATAATTGCAGGTTACTACCACTATTCCTTCTTTCGACATGTTTTCTCCATCGTATCTAGGCTCAGAGGCATCTCCAGCAACGTTTCCTCCCCCGTAGAAATAAACTAAAACAGGAAGGTTTTTGGTATTTCTGTTTGTGGTTGTCCAAACGTTTAGATAAAGGCAATCTTCACTGATACCGCTTGATCTGGAATTCATGTCTCCAAAAACAATGGCTTGCATTGGCCTTGGTCCAAATGCCTTTGTGATTTTAACGCCACTCCAGTTCTCTAAAGGTTGTGGTGCTTTCCACCGTAAGTCTTTTATAGGAGGCTTTGCAAAGGGGATTCCAAAATATTTTTGTACACCCGATTTGACATCATAATTACCTTCTATTACACCATTGACAATGGTAGTTTGAACAGCAAAGTTGTTGTCATTCTGAGCTTTCAATAGAAAAGGGGTAATTAATAGGAGGCTTAGGAGCCTGTAATATTTTTTCATTTTTGGAAATCTTTTATTGTCTCAATTTGTGACAATAATAATAGGTGCTTTATAATAATCCTATTAATTTGCGAAAAAATAATATTTGTTGTGGCTGAACTTAATGGTGTTTTTTGCCTTCCTAACTTAGCATACGATTCCGTAGTTTTTGGTTTTTCTGGCGATAAACTAAAAATTCTAATAATGGAATATCATAATACAGGTCTTTTTGCTCTTCCTGGAGGTTTTGTTCATATGGAAGAAGATTTAAATGATGCCGTTAGGAGAGGACTTTTTGAGCGTACCGGTTTGAAAGATGTTTTCCTGGAGCAGTGTTATACATTTGGAAATACAAAAAGGAATCAGACCCCGGAAATGAAAAGGATTTTAGAAACAAATTCCATCGATCTTGAAAAGGGCTCTTGGATGCTTCAAAGGATTGTTTCTGTGGCCTATTATGCTTTGATTAATTATGACGATGTGGTGCCTATGCCAGATGAACTGTCCGACTCCTGTAAATGGTATGAGGTAGATGAGCTGCCGAGTTTAATACAGGATCATAAAGCGATAGTGGCAAAAGCCCTTGAAACTTTAAGGCTTAATTTGGATAGGAAGGTTGTAGGAGTGAATTTATTGCCCGCCAAATTCACCATGAAAGAGCTGCAAAATGTTTATGAGGCCATTCTGGGGGAGAAATTGAGAAGAACTACTTTTCAAAGAAAGATGCTCAGTTTAAATATTCTTGAAAGGCATGAAAAACAATTTACAGGTGGTGCACATAAGGCCCCTTTCCTGTACAGTTTTGACACAAAAAAAGAGGCCATTTAGTTTATAAATGACCTCTTAATGAGATGATTTCTAGTTTATTACTTAGTAGCAGTACTATCTGTAACACTAAAACCTTTTTGTCCTTTCTTGTCTGCGTACTCTTTATTTAGTCCTTCTAAAACTTCTTTAGTAATTTCTAAATTAGGTTTAGCGTATAATACACCACCACCTTTTGAGAATCCAATAACCATATCATAACGGTCGTCTTCATTAAATTTCTCAAGGTATGCCTGAATGTTTGAGAGAATCTCGTCTGTTTTGGCAGCTTGATCAGCAGCTAAACCGCCCGCAGCATTATCTCTATATAATAAGATATCTTGCTCTTTTTGTTGCAGTTGTTGCTGGGTAGTTTCACCTTGCTGTTGAGTCATACCACCTGCTTGAATTCTTCTTTGAAATAAAGCTACCTCATTTTGGAATGACTCTGACTTTTTCTTCAGTTCGTTTTCCAGTGCAAATTGCTTGTTTTGGAATTCGCTAACTACTTCTTTGTAGTATTCATAGTTGGTCAGTAAGGTGTCTGTATTAACATAGACAATTCTACCTGAAGCTTGTCCAGATGTACCCTCTTGTCCTCCTTGTTTACAAGACGCTAATAGGGCCACTGCAAAAAGGATACTTAAAATTTGTTTCATTAATATCAATAATTAGGTTCTTAAAAATGAGGTGCAAATATAGTTTTATTTTTTAGCTCGCTTAGGTTAAATGGGAATTAATCTAACAAACAGCTGTTTACTCATATTTTTTTAAGTTTATAGCCAGCTAAACCTGCTATTCCACCCACAATAGAAGCCAATAGGGCAGTAGCGAGAAGAACAATAGAAAGGTTAGCAGCAGTACTAAAACCAGCGGGTGTACTGGTTAAAACTCCCATTATCTTGTTTACAAAATTGATTTCTGATTTAAGGAATATATAAATGATGTAGGTCATCCATAGACTTAAAAGTGCTGCAAATGATTGAGCAAAGGCCTGCTTGGAAGAGGTGGCTTTCCACCGGCATGCAATAAAAGCTATGGGAGCCACAATCCACCAAGGTCCGAAAAAGCTCATTATAGCTCCAACGATTAGAATTATTAGGTATATCATTTTGATGGTTTTAAGGTTTGACTTATAATTATTTTATCAGATTCTTGGCTAGCGTTTTTTAGGAACAGAAGTTCTTTTAATTCTCCTGCCGCCCAAGAATTGACCATGTTATCGTAAAATTTGCTACCAGGGTTTCCGGATTGCCCGCCAGGGTAAACACCATATGCTCTTGGCCATTCTTTGTCCAATTCCACCACCATTCTCCAAGAGGGTCCCCATTTGTCTGTCGTGGCATTTACTATTCTTTTTCCTCCGCCAGCTTCAATATTTAAAGTGCTAAAAGCTTCAAAGGCTGGTATTAAATGTCGGATAGCTGTTTGCTTTACTTTATACCATTCCCATTTGTCGGAGAGTGGTCCGTAGGTTTTATTTAAAGAGTCTATTGTTTCGTTAAAACTTTGACTTACAATGTCGGCTAAGGTCTCTACTTTATTTTTGGTATTGACATCATCAAACCATTTTGAATCAGGGTGATGTAATATGAGATCCAGTGTTTTATCTTCAGAGGGGTACATCAAGTTTTGATTTTCAGGAAATTCATCATCCCAGATTTTCGTCATTAGGACGTTTAACCATGTTTCAAAAATGGAAGCGGCTTTATTGTGAGCATCATTTTGATAATTCCACGATTTTAACAACTTCAAAGCTTCCGTGTTGGAGGTGTTACTGGTTTCCAATATGCTGATAAGCGAAGGTAAAAACCATTTGGCAGCCAAGTTGAAGTTGTCGTTTTGGACACTTCTAAGACTATCTGCAGTTCCGTCTTTCATGGCTTCTAGTCTATTATTGATTTGCTTTCCTCTATAGGGAGGTGCAAAAGTCCAGTCAATGTAATAAGGGTAATCTTTAGGGCTAACAACAGATTGATTGGCAGAACTAACGAAGCCACGTTGTGGGTTTTTAACGTGAGGATTTTGATTGCTAGGAATGTAGTCTTGCCAGTCGTGGTCTGCCCTAGTTCCATCTAAAAGGAATTTACCTTGATCATGCCATTTTAAGGGTAATTTTCCATTTGGCGTAATGGCAATATCATTTTGATTGCTCGCAAAAACGAAGTTCTGTGCAGGAGCCACATAATAGGACAAAGCCTCCATATAGTCTTCATAGTTTTTGGCAGTATTAAGACCTAAGAAACAACTTAAATCTTTTGGCGAGCTATCATGAGTTATCCATTTCATGGCATAGCCTGCAGGAACAGATTTGTTGAAGTTTTTGGAATCATCTTCAAAATAAATCACTGGTCCATGATGTGTTGAAACTACCGTGTCTGAAACTGTTCTACCATCTTTTAAAACGTAAGTTTCAACTCTTTTGATCGTTTTTTTCCATTGGTTATCATGGAAGTATTCGGAATGAGTGTTGTCTTTGAATTTGATTTTATAAAAATCCATAACATCAGGGCCTACATTGGTAACTCCCCAAGCCACGTCTTTATTAAAGCCTATAGTGACACCTGGAGCACCTGGTAAGCAAGAGCCATAAACGTTTACGTTTGGCGAGGTAAGCTGCATTTGATACCATATAGAAGGAAATGAAAGGCCTAGATGTGGGTCGTTAGCCAAAATAGGCAAACCTGTCGCAGATTTTGAGCCCGCTATTGCCCAGTTATTGCTGCCAATTTCTGGTCGCGGGTTTTTAAGGCTCATTGCCACCGTTTTATCTTCTGGAAATGCGGCTATTAAGTCTGGAGTTTCGGGTACTTTTAATGGCTCAAAAAGTAATGGGCTTCCCACTGGAATAATAGGCTCAGCCATGTTAGGGTAGTCAGGGAAAAGCTCATTGACCACATCCATGCCATATTTTTGTGCAAGCTTAGTGAGTCTGAAATCCGTACTTCCACCATTAAGCTGATTTCGCATGTTCATCATCATAAGCATGGTTTTCTTTGGTGACCACGGCTCAGGTTGATAACCCAGGATTTTATATTCGATGGGTAAATCTTTCTCTTTTAGTGTAGCAATGTATGCGTTTACACCATCAGCATATGCTTCTAAAGTCTTTTTTAATTCTGGAACCTCATCTAAACGTTTAATGATCTCTTCTGCGGTCTTGTTCATGCCGCTTCTCCTATTATATTGGTCATATTCTAAAGCTCTTTCTCCTACTACTTCTGTCAAACGACCTGAAGAAACTAAGGTGTAAAACTCCATTTGCCATAACCTGTCTGAAGCTATGGTGTAGCCTTGGGCGTAATAAAGGTCATGATCATTTTTGGCGAAAATGTGTGGTACACGGTTCTCATCAAACTTAATAATGACTTCCTCTTGTAAACCACTTAGGGATAGTGATTCTGGTTTTTTTGAGTTTGTTTCAGCATTTTGCCAGAAACCAGTGAAGGGGCTAAACAATTTACCAATGGCTGGTACGGTTGCGTGGATTTGCCTAGAAGATAGAGTAATGTTACCAAAAGTAACGTCGGCCAAATGGCCTTAAGGATTTTCATAAATATTTCTAAGGGTTAGTTCTGTTGATAATGCAAAATACTAAAAAACAATATATTTGAATCTTTTAATTCTATATACTCGTTTATAAAATAAAAGTTACTTTGAAAAAGATTCTGTTTACCGTTGTACTGACTTTTACGGCATATATTTCTTGTTTAGCTCAGGTAGAGAGTGGAGCCTTTAATCTTCTATTGAAATCCATGCTCCACGAGACCGTGCCTACTATATCTGTAGAAGAATTATCTAAAAGCAAGCCTGCTAAAACGGTGTTCTTGGATGCCAGAGAAAGAGAGGAGTTTAATGTCAGCCATTTAAAAAATGCGAAATGGATTGGCTATGACGATTTTAATATGACTAGAGTTTCTGATGTGGATAAAAACGCCAATATAGTAATCTATTGCTCCATAGGCGTAAGAAGCGAAAAGATAGGCGAGAAATTGCAAGCAGCAGGCTTTAAGAATGTCTCCAATCTATATGGGAGTATTTTTGAATGGGTAAACCAAGGGAACCCCGTTTATGATATGTCAGGTAAAAAAACCTCAAAAGTTCACGCTTATAATAAGAGATGGGGAGTTTGGCTTAATAAGGGTGAGAAAGTATATCATGACTAATGCCTTTTTAGGGCACAAAAAAAGACGAGTGAATTGCTCGTCTTTTTTCATTTAATGCTTTGGATTATTAAAAACTATTGAGAGCGGTAGAAGCTATCTGCTTTTGCGGCAAATCTACGTTTAAAGTTATTCTCCATGTATTGGCCAATGGGTTGCCAGCTTTAGTTGGAATCAGGTAAGCTAAATCTAAACCGTATTGTTCTTTAAGCTTAATTCCTGCACCCATGGTTACGTATTTTCTTCCACCTTTAGATTCTGGTTCAAAAAAGTAACCCGCTCTTACCGCTAAAAGGTTTTGATAAATATATTCAGCACCCAAAGAGGTCGTGATTTCTCTTGATTCCTCTTTGAATCCGCCAGGAGCATCTCCAAAAGACTTAAATAAAGCTTCGATGGTGCCATATTCTGGAAGTGTTCCATCTTCTTGAGGAGTAGGTACTAGTAATTTATTAAAATCTAAAAGGAAGTTAAATTTGTTTTGAGGGTCTGCGTTAAGTGTAAAACAAGTCCCCAATTTCAAGTTCATTGGTAAGAAATACTCTTTGTCGTAACCATAGTTAACTTTACCTCCAACATTGCTAATGTTAAGTCCGAAAGCTATATCTGTCTTTTTCAACTCATCCGTTGGTCTATCTTTGTGATAGTAAAAGCTTAAATCGGCAGCAGCAGATTTTGCTGGTTTACTCGATTGATTATTGATGGCTTGCGTGCCAATCAGGTTAGAGTTGATATACTTTAAGTTAATGCCGGCAGAGAAATCCTGACCCAGTTTCATGGCATAACCTAAAGCTAAAGCCAATTCACGAGATTGGAAGCTTCCTGCATCTGCTCCAGTATTGGTGGTGAATTCTATTAAACCTTGATTGAAATAGGTAAATCCTGCGGTTATAGCTTTACCATCACCAAGGTTTTTGTAACCAGAGGCATTTAAAAGACCCATATCTCCAACCAGATCTCTAAGCCATGGGGCATATGAGAAGTTGACACCAGCACTTTTTTCTATGAACGCCAATTTGGCTGTATTCCAATAAATTGAGTTTACATCTGGGGTTGAAGCTACTCCTGCATCACCTAATGCAGCGGCCTTCGAATCTGGTGAAATAGTTAAAAAAGGAACCGCAGACGATACTATATTGTAATCTTTAGTAAGAGACTGTCCGAAAAGAACAGAAGGGAAAAAACCGACTAAAACAATCGCAATGAAACGATTTTTCATATAAATGTATATTTATTATTAGGCTCAAGCAAGCCCCAAATTTACCACCTTTTTGTTTTTATTTCCAAAAGTAAAACTTACCACCTTTGGAACTCCTGTCATTATTAGATAACTGCGTAGCAATCACCTGATAAAAATACCTACCCGTGACTGTGAAATAGGATTCAAGATTCATACCAAAACTTATTGATGCTTCACAAGAATAACAATCTCTAATCTCTTTTGCCATTAATCGACCAGAAATATCTAAAAAAGAAATTTCGAAACGCAAATCTTCCCCTATCTTATTGTGTTCAACTTTCAGGCTAACAATATCGTTGGCAGGGTTTGGATAAAGCAAATAATGGGTCAAAGTAAGTGATTCTTCATTAATTGTAAAGTTTAACGCCTCTTCTCTGGCGTTATTATAGACGTCTGCCAATTTTAACTTAATGGAGTATTTACCTGCAGGCAATTTAGAAAACATATAAATAATCTCACCATTTTTAGCGTCTTCACTGGCAGAATAATAATCATGAAGTGGTATTTCCAGCGTGTCGTTTAATACCAAAACCATGGCTTTCCCTTGCTGATTATATGAAATGTTAATACCACTTTCATCTGATGCTTTTATGATCAATAATTGCTCTTTATCGAAATAATTCATCTCAAATACTGGAGGGTTGGCGTCGGTTATAATATCTTCTGAAGTACCCCCAATTAGAAAGTTATTAAATCCGCCTATAGCTTCTTTGGTGCTGTCTGAGCTAATGGCGTAAAAGTAAAAATGTCCTTTTTCCAGTTGTTCATTTACACTTTTGGGAATGGAAAATGTACTTTCAAATTTACCATTTATAACCTTCGCTTTTCCTTCAAAGAGTTTGCTCTCAATACTCTTAAAGTTCATAGAGGGGTAGTTATCTGCTCCAATTGTTTTTTTGGTAATGGCTTTGTCATAAAGCGTAATATCCACGGTTCCATTAAAATTATCATCCGCAACCTGCCCTTTCATTGATACTTTTGATAAGCCGTTTATTACAGTGCCTTCAGGGTTTTCTCCATTTATGGAAGTTAATGCTATATTTATTTTAGGATAAACTACGGCCATTGATGGGTCTCCTAGAAGTGAGAAATTGCGATTGACTTCCCCGTCAATAGAATTATTTTTGGTATCCTTAAAAATATCACCGAGTCTGGTTGTTTCGGCGGTGTTTGAGAAAATTCTATTATAAAAAGCCTGATTAATTTTAAAGTTTGTACTGGAAAAAACAGGCCTAGTAGTGGTGAGTAGGGCTATAGCTCCACCATTTGGATTTAAAATGGCAGCCTCTGCACCAGAAACTGCGGCGGGGTTATCATATCTTCCAAATGCACAGGTAGCGGTAAAGAGGATAGGCATTTTGTCTTTATTTCGCCATCTTAAAATTTGGTCTAGCGTAAGTAGTTTTTCATCCGTCCAGCCATCTTCCGAGCCATGTCCGTTATAATTTATAATCAAAGAACCTTCACTTATGGCTTTTTCGAAGGTGCTTTTAGCTAATGGAGAGCGTTCTCCAAGTTCTGTTTTGAGTTGCGGAAATGCATCTAAATAAATTTTGTTTGGTCTAATGGCCGCATTATTCTGAAGTGCTATTTCAGAAAAAGTCTCAGCATCTCTTTGATGTATATTTAAGTCGGCGTCATCGGCCACAAAACTGATTTTTCTTTTCCAGCTTCCTTTGTTGGTGTTATAGTAAATGATTTTATCTACTAAAAGTTTGGCTTCTATACGCTCTTTTACAGGAAGCCTGCCAATAGAAATATCTAGACTGTGATCTCTGTTTGAAGTTGATTTCCATCTTCCATTTAAAGAGTAGCCCTCTGGCCACTCACCTTCATGGTCTTCTAAGAATCCGAAATAATCGTCTGAAGAATAGCTATAAATAGGCTCAAGAGACTCTTTGCTTTCATAGGTGGGAATAAGTCTGTCCTGTTTTACATAGTCTAGATTATTGGAGCCTTTCATATCAAAATTGGTGTCTCCAAAAAGTAAAAGATACTTCAATTTATTGGGGTCTTTAAGCCATAATGACCTAGCAAAATCCCTGATAGCCGTTGGGTCGGTTTTTCCCCCTGAAAACTCATTATAAATGGTTTGAATTTCTACGGATGCCACCTTTAGTTTATCATTTGAGACTCTAAAATCTGCCAGTTCTTTAACTTCTTTTTCGAAATACTTAGGATACACTATCAGTAAGTCAGGTACCTCTAGTTGGGCTAAATTCTGATTTGGAACGGATTCAATTTGAGTGGGGGTAATGAGATTGTCTAAATTAAAAAAGGCAAGCTTGGCAGTTTCTGTTGATTTTTGAAATTGAAACTTAGTGGCATCGCTTGAGTTTAGCTTTTCTGCATTAAAAAGGTCGCTGACATTCCATACAATTTGCTTTGCCGAGTTATGAGGAATATTAAAACTTACACTGTTTTTATGAATCAGGTATGCCTGATGCTGTTTGGGGTAAAACTTGATTTCCCTTTTTAATGACAGGTCGAAGTAATCTAGGTAAACGCCAGAAGAAATATCAAGATCATTTGGGAGCTGGAATGTGTACGACAGCTCTTGATTCTGTGTAAGAAGTACGCCTTGTGCTATTTCGCCCGCTCTGTTATATCTTTTGAAGTAATCGTTCCATCTGTAGTTTATCTTCGGTAATGTTACGTTGACCTTAGCTTCCCCGCCCACTATTATGGCCAACTCGGTATCTTCAAAAGTTTGACCAACAAACTGGAAACCTAAAGAAACTGGTTCTGATTTAAGATATCCTTCCACTTCAAATTTGTATTTCCACTCCGAAAAGAAATATTCGCCAAGCCATTCTCTACCAGAATTAAGTAGGTTGGTATATTCGGGTTCGTAGAATTCAAAATGAGTTAAAGAAGTTATAGGCTCAAAACTCAAGCTTTTAGGTGTATGCGTTTTTATTTTTTTGGATGCTTTACTATCCGTTTTTAGAAAGACAAAGTTTTTATTGGAATAAGGATGTTGTTCATGCACCAATCCTAATTTAAGGCTATCAAAATAAATGTCATCTGGGTTTTCGGCATAGAAAAGGATATAATCCTCTTTATCAAATTTCCCATCGGAATCATTCACAAAAACACTGATTTCTTGTAAATCTTTGGCTCTGGTAGAGCTATTTGGCTGAGGTAAAAGCTTTGTTGTACTTCCAAAAACTTGGATATTATGGGGGTTTAAATTTTGAAGGTTAATACCCGTTTTTTCTAAAAAGCTTTTGTCAATTTTATAAACACCATTTGCTGTAATAGGAATTTTAAACCAAGAACCTTCAGATAAAATGCTGGCTTGTCCAAAGGTATTTTGGAGAGAAAACGTAAAAATGAAGAATAGTAGATATACTTTTTTCAAATTGACACTGAGGTGACTTGTTATTAATAACGCATCGATTTAAAAATCATTCTAAAGCAGTTCGATTTCTGCCATGATGGGTATTGTATATTTCCTTTTAGTAATCACATCTTGGCACAGAATACGAGTTCTGCGTTTTTCAATCTTTTGAAACTTACGTTTTTTGAAAATAAAAGTTTGACCGTCAGGTATATTTTCTAAATATAAGCTATTGGCCTGCCCACCTTCATTAAAAGACTTTAGGGCTTTCATCAGTATAACATCTCTGGTAGATGATGCTGGTGGGTTAATCATGTGTTTGGCCAGAGGTTTCAGTATTTCTAAAGGAAAAACAGATTCATTTAACACGGGAATCATAAGGTGTTGAAAATTCAATTTCCACTCTTTTCCATGAGGTACGGGTTTATTTTTCTGATGTTTAATGGCCACATGTTGGTGAGCCACTTCATGGATATAGGTTATTAGGAAATTATATGGATTTAAATCATGATTTACGGTTATCGTATGGGCATAAAGAGATTTCCTTCTGCTAACAGCTTCCTTATTTAAATCATGATTTACGGTTATCGTATGGTGTCCGTTTTGAAACTTATAATTTCCCAAACAGGTACTACGGGTTTTGGTAATAGAAAAAGAAAAAGGATTATCCTCCCAAAGTTGGGTGCAGTATTCGAGAGCATCTGCGGGTATTTTGGGTTGTAAGACCTCTTTAAAAACGGCTCTTGTTAAAACAGGTTTCACCTTCTTTTTCACAAGCTTAGAATGTACTAAAGGCTTAAGTTTTTTGAAGTCAAACATTATTTGATGCAATGTTGTTAGTAAAGGAGATGTCTCCTAACGGAATTTTCGTAAACCCAAATTTAAGAAGTCCATTTTGGATTGTTTGCTTTTTGAGGGAGTTCGTTAATGCCAAATCAATTAGATTTGTGCGGAATTTAAAAAGACTTAATGAGAGAGCTGAAGATTTTCAATACGCTGAATAGGAAAAAAGAAGTTTTTACGCCTTTAACGGAAGGTTACGTGGGAATGTATGTTTGCGGCCCCACGGTTTATAGCAATGCTCACTTGGGCAATGTCCGTACTTTTCTGACTTTTGATGTCCTTTTTAGGTATCTCAAAAATATAGGTTACAAAGTAAGGTACGTCAGAAACATCACAGATGTAGGACATTTGGTAGGAGATGGAGACGAGGGCGAAGACAAAATTGGTAAAATGGCTAAGCTAGAGCAGCTAGAGCCTATGGAAGTGGTGCAGCGATATACCAACGATTTTCATGACGTATTAAAGCAGTTTAATTTCCTTCCACCAAGTGTGGAGCCTACGGCAACTGGGCATTTAATAGAGCAGATTGAAGCCGTCAAAGATTTAATAGGAAAAGGTTTGGCCTATGAGTCAAACGGTTCTGTTTACTTCGATATCAATAAATACAATGAGCAGGGCGGTAATTATGGTAAGCTTTCTGGAAGAATTCTGGAAGATTTACTAAATGAAACCAGAGTTTTGGACGGTCAGTCTGAAAAAAGGAATCCATTAGATTTTGCTATCTGGAAGAATGCCTCTCCTGAGCATATTATGCAATGGCCTAGTCCTTGGGGAATGGGCTTTCCAGGTTGGCACCTAGAGTGTAGCTGCATGAGTGCCAAGTATTTAGGGGATCAGTTTGATATTCATGGAGGTGGAATGGATTTGAAATTCCCACATCATGAGTGTGAGATAGCTCAAGGAACTAGCCTTACAGGTCAAGAGCCAGTGCGATACTGGATGCATACCAATATGCTTACGGTCAATGGTCAAAAGATGTCAAAGTCTTTAGGCAATAGCTTTTTGCCAGCTCAGCTTTTTACGGGAGATCATGAATTATTAGACCAAGCCTACAGTCCAATGACAGTGAGGTTCTTCATGTTGCAGTCGCAGTACAGAAGTACTTTAGATTTCTCTAACGATGCCTTAAAGGGCTCTCAGAAAGCATTTAGAAGGTTATTGAATGGCCTTATAATAGTGAAGTCTTTAGGTTATGAAACTGCCGATGTGGAGGTTGATTTAAAAAAGAAAGGCATTGTAGATGAGGCCATTGAAGGATTTTACACGGCCTTAGGAGACGATTTGAACACAGCCGTTGGCATAGCACACTTGTTTACCATGTTGAAGTATATCAACATGATGTATATGAAACAGCTGTCATCTGCAGAGTTAGGAGAAGAAACGTTTAATAGTTTAAAAGAAAATTACATTCGCTTTTTTGAAGATATCCTTGGTTTGTCGGAAGAAGAGAATGGAACTGATACTTCGGTTTTAAATGGCATGTTAGAGCTCTATAAAGAATATAAAGCCAATAGACAGTTTGATAAAGTAGACCAAATCAGGGCCTACTTTAAAGATAATGGCATGGTTATTAAAGACTTAAAGCATCGAATTGATTGGGCTTGGGAAGAGTAATTTACTCTTCCTTTTTAATACCTTCAGAAACCCAGTTGGCTATGGCTTGTCTGTTATTAGGAATTAACAATCTTCTTTGATCAAACTCATTAGCGATATTTCCAAGTTCAATGTAGACCGCAGTAGGTTTGGTTTCATTTAGCATCCATAGACCGCGAGATTTTACCACACCTTCATAGCCACGGCCATTTTGATGTTCGTCATATTTGTCTTTAACGGTATTATAAATGGAGTGTGCTAGTGATCTTCCTGAGCTACTAAATTCATTGTAGTAGAAGAAAACATCCACTTTTTTGTGTTCGTATCTTGAGTCAACATGCGTAATAATGGTACGTTGTGTTTTAAAACCTTTGGCTTTGTTTTGTTCATAAAGCTGATTGATTATATCTGTTCGCTGACGTAATCTGGCCTTTTGGTTAAGTGGCATACTAGCACCACCCCAAACCGTTTCATCTTTATCTGGAGCAAGAATTTTTTCGTCTCTGATGCCATCGTTTTCGTCACGGGTAATCATATAGACTCTGGCACCGTTGCTTATTAAGTTTCTTGCCAGCCTTAGACTGACGTCATAGGCGTATTCATCTTCGCAGAGCCAGTCGTTTCCCATTTGAAACATGGCACCTGGGTCTGGCCCTCCATGTCCGCTTACGATATAGTAAACATGTTCTTTTAATGTATTATCGTAAATGGGTGTTTTAGCATAATCTTTGCCAAAAATAGAATAATTGACATATCTAATGGCTGACTTTTCATTAGGTTTGTCATTGAAAGAAGTTAGAAGGAAAAGGCATGATATGACCACAGAAGCGGCTATTGTCTTTCTCATTTTGTACATGTTTTATTAGAAAAGCTAGTCCGTAAAGGACTTTATATTGTTATCAAAGTTAAATAGATGAAGTCAACAATCAAAATTTTAGGTTTTATTCTCTCTGTTTCTTTTTTATCAGGATGTAGGTCTGATAGCTCGGAATCGTCCGGTAATCAAGAATTTGAAGCGACTAAGCCAAGCGTTTTAGCTCCTGATTTTAATTCCAAAGGAGCTTATGAAAAAGTAGAAAAACAACTGTCGTTTGGCGTACGACTTCCAAATACCGATGGTCATAAAAAATGTGGCGACTGGATAGTGGAAACCATGGAAGGTTATGGGCTTTTGGTGGAGCAGCAGGAGTTTCAAGCTTATTCCTTTAAGGGTAAAAGCCTTTCTGCAAGAAATATTATAGCCTCTTATAATCCGGAAGCCACAAAAAGAATTCTCTTAGCGGCACATTGGGATACCAGAGAAGTGGCAGACCAAGATGAGGCAAGAAAAGAAGAGCCAATACTTGGAGCCAATGACGGAGCCAGCGGTGTGGCGGTTTTAATGCAAATAGCGGAAAGTATAGCTCAGGCCATAGAAAAGCCAAATGTTGGTATTGACTTTATATTTTTTGATGCGGAGGATGGCGGAAAGCCAGATTCATTTCCGGGTAATGCTTTAAATGATTATGGCGGGTATTTGATGGGTTCGGAGTATTGGGCTAAAAATCCTCATAAAGAAAACTACACTGCTTTCTATGGCGTCTTATTGGATATGGTGGGGGCTAAAGGGGCTACGTTCTATAAAGACAAGGTTTCTATGCAGGTGGCACCTTCTGTGGTGAATAAAGTTTGGAATATAGCCAGTGCCAAAGGTTTTAGTTCCTTTTTTCTTTCCCCTATTGGCGGAGACATTTTAGATGATCATATCCCCGTGATACAACATCGAAAAATACCGATGATTGATATCATTGACCAAAAAATAGGTGGCAATCAAACTTTCTTTGACCATTGGCATACCCACAATGATAACTTAGAAGCTATTGACGTCAATACGCTAGAAGCAGTAGGTGAAACTGTTCTCCAAATGCTTTATGAAGAAAACGGCATTGTGCAGTAGGTTACGCATGATAGAAGGCATAAAAAAAGGGTTTCTCGTTTGAGAAACCCTTTTTTTTAATTCCGTTCGGAAGATTATTTGATGTCAAAAGTTGTTTGACCGATTCTATAACCTTCAGAAAATAATTCTACCGTATATTTTCCAGACTCATAAGAAGCTCCTCTGTCATAAATGAAGTCAACAGTTTGACCGTCATTTGTGAACATTACCGTTTGTTTAGCGGTATAAACCGTTTCTTTACCAGCGAAACTGAAAGTTCCAGAACCTGTTGCCATATCAGAAATTACAGCACCTTTAGGATCCATTATTCTAATCAGTATGGTTTTGTTTTCTTTACGAGTAAGTGGGTTTTCAGCAAGTTTGAAAGCAATTTTTACTTTATCAACACGCTTAGACTTAAACTCTGCACCATCTCTTTCTCTACCTCTTGAGTTGATAGCAGAAACTGCATAATTCATTGGTCTTAAGGTAGAAGCTAGAGAGACCTTCTCGCTAAGCTCCGAATTTTTAACACTTACAGAGTAAACAGAATCCGTAAGAGCGGCTTTTGTGTTTTCAAGAGCAGTATTTGTTTGAATAAGCTCTGTTTTTTCGCTGATTAAAGTTTCGTTTTTATTAGTTAAGATCATGTTAGCCTCTCTAAGTTTGGCTATTTCATTATCTTTTTGACTAAGCACCATCTCATAATTAGAGATTTTAGTTTGATAGTCTTTAAGACTTACATTCTTAGAATAAATAAGATTCTTTTTATCTTTTTCTAATTGAGCTTTAAGAACCTGAAGCTCTTCTACTTGACCACCAAGTGCAGAGATTTCTGCAATTTTGCTATCCAGCTGAGTGCCTATCGAGTCAAGTTTAGAACTCGCTAACATAAGATCCCTATTAACCTGACTAACCTCTACGGTTTTGTTATCTACTTTTTGACGTTCCTGATAATAAAGATAACCAAGGATCGCAGCTAAAGCTATGGCAATAATTAAACCTGCTTTTAAGCCTGAATTGTTGTTTCTTTCTGAATGTTCCATTTTGAAATGTTTTAGTCAATTTTATATTTTAGGGAAAAAGGAATGCAAAGATACGTTTTTATTCGCTCTTATTAGGGCTAAGTGCCTTAGTTATTGATGAATGATACATATATTAAACATTGCAAATCGCTTTAATACGCCTCATGGAGGTGCAATTTCAATACATTAACTGTACTTTGTCAAAGTTATTATATAAGGCTGCAAAATTTTAAGAAAAATTTAAGAAAAACTAAAACTGACTATTTATGGCTCTTATTTCAAAGAAAAAAATTCCATATAAGATAAATGCCTCATTGAGGTCATATTTACAGAAATATGGAAGAGAGAGAGAAATTCCATTAAAGTACAGTGATTTGCTACGCATCGACAATAGGATACCGTTGATGGATAAAAACAATAATGATACACTGTGGGAAACGGTATTTTATTCGCAGTCAGATCTTAAGGAGATTTATGAAAACCTTAAAGTTATTTATGCCGATTTAAAAACCGATGGCGATGAAGCCGTCATTCAACATTTAGTGGTAGATAGGGTAGACACTTGTACCTATGCCAACACCTCACCTTTTAGAGTAAGAATAATTAATAAGGTTAATGATAATTACGACTATTTCTATATTAAAAATGCAGATTCTTCAAGAGTATATGGTTTAGAACTGGAGCACCTATTGTCTCCAAATGTACTGAGTTACATTACCAATAAAGATACTCTGGTAGAAGAGCACATTGCAGGTATACCAGGAGATATATTCATGGAGTATCATTTAAATGATCTTAATCTAAATCCTATTAGACTGGCAAAAGAGTTTATTAAATTCAATGAACGATGCTTCGCAAGGCTTTTGGGTGATATGCATTCCGCTAACTTTGTGGTTATTATCACCCCCGACTTTGAGGATTTTCATTACCGAATAAGGGCAATAGATTTTGACCAGCAATCTTATGAAGGAAACAAGTCGGTTTATATGCCTCAATATTTCAAAGAGAATAATGCCATTATTGAGTTAGGAATAAAATATATGACACCGGAGTCTGTTAAACAGTATCAGAAAGAGGAAAGAACGCTGATAGGTAACAGAATAAAATCTGAAAAAGAGAGGTTGAATAACCTCATGGAGGTGATGAGAGAAGATAATAATTACTTACCTCAAAATTTAGAAAGGCTAAAATCGGACTTGAATGAGCATCACAGAACGAAGGATTTCAATGCTTGTAAAAGCATGGCAGACGTTCTGGAGCTTAACCTTACAAGGCTAAGTCTTTTTGACAAAGGAAAGTATAAGGAAGACCCAGCCTAATAACAGTAGCGTGCCGCCTATGGGAGCCACCGCTCCAAAAGTTTTAATACCCGTAAAGCAAATAAGGTATAAAGAACCCGAAAATATTACGGTTCCAGCAATGAAAGTATTACCGGCATATTTATTCCATTTGTTCGGGAAATCTTTCGCTAAAATACCTGTCATTAATAGAGCTATAGCATGGTAAAATTGGTATTTCACGGCAGTTTCATAGGTGTCTAAATTACCTGCATTAATCAACATTTCCTTTAAAGCATGAGCTCCAAAGGCACCAAGTGCCACCCCAAGAACACCGAAAGCACTACCAGAAATTAAAAAATACTTTTTCATAATCTATTTCCGAAAATTGAACTACCCACTCTAATCATTGTACTTCCATTATCTATGGCCTCTGGCCAATCTCCACTCATCCCCATAGACAATTCTTTCAAAGAGAGAGCTGGTGCTTTTTGATTTATCCTTTCAAATAGCTGCTGTAGGTTTTTAAACTCTTTCACCACTTCTTCTTTATCGCTTGTAAAAGTACTCATGCCCATCAGGCCAATGATCCGCACATTTTGATATTGGCTAAAATCCGCTTCAATGGCACTCATAATTTCTTCTTCGTCAAAACCTGTTTTAGTCTCTTCTTGAGCGATATGAATTTGCAAAAGACAGTTTATGATTCTATCGCTTTTCTGAGCTTGCTTATTGATTTCCTTGAGCAGTTTTATGGAGTCTACAGAATGTATGAGGCTAACAAACGGAGCGATGTATTTGACTTTATTAGTTTGCAAGTGGCCTATCATGTGCCACTGGATGTCTTTGGGTAGATTTTGGTATTTATCTACCAACTCTTGAACGTAGTTTTCTCCAAAGTCTCTTATTCCCGCTTCGTAAGCTTCTAATATTTTTTCTTCTGACTGTCTTTTAGAAACGGCGATAAGTTTGCAATGCCCTATTTTGTCCTGAATTTCTTTAATGTTGGATTGGATAGTATTCATAATTACCCCAGAATGCTTTTTAGGTCGGCAGGAGAATAATTAACACTTTTAAGGGTCTTATGGTCTCCTTCACGAAACACTAAAAACTTATCTCCGTCTTTTTTGAAATAGCTATCTGTCCCCTTCTCCTTGTAATGAGCAATGGTAGCAAGAGCTTCTTCCTCTGTGGCACATGCCTTACTCATATTGGAACGTTGGACTTCGTCAAATAAGGCCGTGAATTTCTCGCCAAGACCGAACTCTAAAATGGCTCCAGATAGAACATATTGAATGTCACAAAGTGCATCTGCCACTTCCACAAGATCGTTATTAGCAATGGCTTCCTTTAATTCATTTAGCTCTTCTGAAATTAATTCAACCCTTAAATCACATCTTTTTTGAGATGGGATTTGCGGTTTTTCAACTATTGGATGTTGGAAAGTTTTATGAAATTCAGCGACCTGAGAAAGGGAATTGGGTGATTGCATTATTTAAAAGATTAATTAAGATGCCGTAAAATAAATTATCGAGTCTTGTAGTTTGCAAAGTTCTTATAAATCGAGTAATATTGCTAAGAAAACTTGAAGTCAATTAAATCTTAAACTTAAAATTATGAACAAAATAGTTAGGCTTATTAGCGTACTAGCCTTAGCTTCCACAGTAGCTTTCGTATCATGTAAAGGAGACACAGGAGACACTGGCCCTATTGGTCCTGCAGGTCCTACTGGAGCCGCTGGAACAAACGGAACAAATGGTACTAACGGAACCGCTGGAACAAATGGTACTAATGGAACAAATGGAACAAATGGAACAAATGGTAATGCAAATGTTAAGAGCTTTGTTAAAACCGTAGCCGTTGCTGATTGGGGAAATGTTGAACGTGCTGGTATAGGTACTAACACTACAAGTACTTGGGGTGGAGCTGCTGTTCCAAATGCTACTATCACTGCCGATAAATCTGTTTTGGCATATCTTGTAACAGGTGATGAGAAAATAAAATTACCAATCTCTTTTTCTAAGGAAATAGATGGTTCTGTAGAGTCTTTAGAATACTCTTACAAAACTGGTCAAGCAAACTTATATTATAAGAGCCAAACTGCTCTTTTTGGTGGTAGCACTTCTTACAAACCTCAATTTGCATTAACTGTTAAGTTTGTGGTTGTAGAAGAAACTGAAGCGATCGCTCTTAAAGCTGCTGGAGTTTCTTTAGAAGACTATAACGCTGTTATGAATTATCTTGGTAAGTCGGTACAACTACCTACTCAACTATAAAATATATCATCTCTTTTTTGATAGCCTTTTCAGTTTACTGGAAAGGCTATTTTTATATATAGTAATTTGAAAAAAGTAATATTTTTTTTAAGTATTTTATTCTCGGGAATTGCTAATGCTCAATTCTCGGAAGATACTAAAAGTAAAGAGATAACGATCGCGGGCTTAGATAAGCTATATAATTTAGAATTTAGAGAGGCGGAGGCTATTTTTAAACCAGTTTATCTAAAGTACGATAATCACCCAGTGGGTTATTTATTGAAGGCATTAATGCTTCAATATGAATATGGACCAATTGAGCGTAATCAAGTGAGGTTTTCGGAATATTTACGTCATTTGGAGTCTTGCGAGCGGTTGGCTAAAGAAATGTATGTTGATAAAAAGTACAGGGTAGACGCTACATTTTATCTTTTGGCAACGCAGGGTTATATAAGTCGAGCTTATCATGATAGAAAGGATTATCTTAAGGCAGGATTTGAGGCTAAAAAAGCATATGGATATCTAAAAGAGGGTTTAGGGTTGGCACAGAAAAATGCCGAGTTTTATTTTACGAATGGCCTTTACAAATATTATAGAGTTCAGTATCCAGAAACTCATCCGAGTATAAAACCTATTATATACTTTTTTGCTGAAGGTAATAAAACGCAAGGACTCTCTGATTTAAGAAAGGCCGTAAATGGTGCTGTTTTTACACAGACAGAAGCAGCATTCACTCTGGCAAGTATTTGTCTAAAATATGAAAATAGAGCATCAGAAGCAGAAAGTCTAACAAAGAAATTAAGCTTAAAGTATCCTCAAAACCCTGATTTTCTTCTAAAATATACAGAAGCGTTGCTTGCCAATGGAGAGACAAATGTGGCAGCGGAGAAAATTAAGACCTTAAAAACATTCAAAGGAGCCGATTATCAGATAGCGTCTTTGGTTTTTAGTGCAGAAATTGATTTATTGTCAGAGAAGAGAGCGTTAGCTTTGCCTAAGCTTTTAAAAGCAATGGAGATACGGGAAGACGGGAGAGAGACTTCAGATTTGAAAAGTATGGCTTTATTAGGCTTGGGTAATATTTATCTTGCAAATGGTCAAAACGAATTAGCTAAAGCGTATTTTAGAAAGTGTTTGGAAATAGCCGAGTATACTGAGGTTAGGAGAAAGGCTTATTTAGGGTTGAAAAAAGTATAATTATGCAAACGATATTAATTAAGAACGGTAAACTGGTCAATGAAGGTAGCATCGTAGAGGCCGACTTGTTGATTAAAGCAGGAAGAATTGAGAGAATAGCAGCGGAAATTTCTTCAGAAGGAGTGGATAGGATAATTGATGCCAAGGGCCAATATGTGCTTCCCGGTGTTATAGATGATCAGGTTCATTTTAGGGAGCCTGGTTTGACACAAAAGGCCAATATTTATACGGAGGCTAGAGCGGCTGTGGCAGGTGGAACGACCAGTTTTATGGAGATGCCTAATACTGTTCCCAATGCACTAACGCAAGAGCTCCTTCAAGAAAAGTATGACATTGCAGAAAATGGTTCGTTGGCCAATTATTCATTTTATATGGGTGCCTCTAATGATAACTATGAGGAGGTCATGAAAACAGATATGAGTAATATCTGTGGTTTGAAAATCTTTATGGGAAGTTCTACAGGAAATATGCTTGTGGATAACGAGAACACGCTTTCTAAGGTGTTTTCCAATTTTCCATCGTTAATAGCTACGCATTGTGAAGATGAGGCTACCGTGAAGGCTAATTTTGAACGTTATAAGGAAATGTATCTTAATAAGGAAGTGCCTTATGACATACATGCCTTAATTAGAAATGAAGAAGGATGTTATAAGTCTTCTTCTATGGCGGTGGACTTGGCTAAAAAACATGGTACTAGGCTTCATATTTTACATATTTCATCTTCCGAGGAAATTGAGCTTTTCCGAAATGATATCCCATTAGCAGATAAAAAAATTACGGCGGAGGTTTGTGTTCATCACCTTTGGTTTGATGCTGAAGATTACAAAGAAATGGGTACTAAGATAAAGTGTAATCCAGCGATAAAACATGATCACCGAGACAAACTATTTCAAGCTCTTTTGGATGACAGGTTTGATGTTATTGCCACTGATCATGCACCACACCAATGGGAGGAAAAGCAGCAAGGCTATTGGGCTGCACCGTCAGGTCTTCCATTAGTACAGCATAGTTTACAGGCGATGTTAGACTTTAGTGCTAAAGGTAAGATTAGCATTGAAAGAGTGGTCGAGAAAATGAGTCACGCTCCAGCCATTTGTTTTGAGATAAAGGAAAGGGGGTATTTACGCGAAGGGTATTGGGCTGATATTGCAATTGTAGATTTGGATAGGTCTTCAAAAGTTACCAAGGAGGGACTGTTTTATAAATGTGGATGGTCGCCTTTTGAAGGGCATACATTTAAATCTAGTGTAACGCATACCATCGTCTCAGGTCATTTGGCCTATTCGCAAGGAGCGTTTTTTGAAGAGAAGAAAGGAGAAAGGTTATTGTTTAATAGATAAAAAAAGGCCCTTCGTATGTTGGTAGTACACTACCACGTCGAAGGGCTTTCTTTACGCGAATTGGGGTCTTCTAAAAATTCTATTAAGAAGAGTTTTGTATGCGGTGCCATATTCATTATAGCACCATTCCTTCAAGAGATTAATTTCTGTAGGAACCAATTGCTTCATTCCTTTAATTAACTCTTTTTCAAATAACTTACGGTCAAAACTTACCTTCTCCAATATCATTTTTATGTATTCTAACATGGACATAAGGATTAAAGGTTTTAGGTTAACACTCCAATATCTTTTTATAAACTGTACGATAAATATATAATATTTAAGCCGAAATAGCAAATTGATCTTGAGCTTAAAGGTATTAGAAACTTATCCGCTTAATAACGTTTTCGATATTTAATGTATTGTCGAAATAGGACACTATTCTTAATAATACTTCTTCCATGACCGCATCTGGGCATGAAGCACCACAGGTTAAAAGAATTTTGACTTTGTCTTTTTTAGGTATATAAGATTCAGACGAAACGATTTGCTTTGTATGGAGTTCGAAGTGACTTATACTTTCTTTTGATAAGAGACTTTTGGCAGATTGAATATAGTAAGTCTTGTGTTTGCTTTCGCAGAGTTCCACTAAGTGAGAAGTATTACTGCTGTTGTATCCACCCACTACAATAGCCAGGTCTGCCTGCTCTTCTATTAAGGCATAGGTGGCGTCTTGGTTGTCATTGGTGGCATAGCACAAGGTGTCTCGCGTGTTTGCAAAATGTTCGGCTTCCTTTGCTGGAGTTAGATTTAAATGACTAATCAGCGTCTGTTTTAGGTATTCCGAAATTTCCTGTGTTTCGGAGGCAAGCATAGTAGTCTGGTTTACTACGCCAATCTTTTGTAAGTGTTTAGTAGGGTCAAAACCCTCGGAATATTGATGTTCGAAATCGTCATAAAAATTCTTAAAATCAGATTCACCTGTAATATATTTGGCCAGTTTCTGGGCTTCTTTAATATCCTTGATCACCAGTGTAGGTGTTTTAGCTACACTATGAGAAAATGTAGCTCTGGTCTCTTCGTGTTTTGGTTTACCATGAACAATAACGGTATATCCCCTTTCTCCAATCTGGCTAGCTCTGTTCCAAACTTTCTCTACAAATGGGCAAGTGGTGTCAAAAGCGTAAGGGTCTATTCCTAGGTTATTTAATTTCTCCTGAATCTCTAGCGTGGTTCCAAAAGCAGGTACTACTACAATATCTTCGGAGGTTAATTCTGACCAATCCACTAGCATTTCTCCATGGGTGTTCATAAGAAACTTTACACCTCTCGATAATAAATCTTGATTCACATCAGGATTATGTATCATTTCACTCAACAGAAATATTCTTTCGTCTGGGTGTTTTTCCAAGGTTTTGTAGGCGATCTCTACGGCGTTTTCAACGCCGTAACAAAAACCAAAATGACGAGCAATGAGAATTTCAACAGGACCAAAGTCTAGATGACTTGGAGAAAAGTCTTTTTTTAATTTATCCTTGGAGCGTCTAAGTTCTTTAATAGAACCAATGATATTGCTTTTGTAAATTTCGGGGATGTCAAACTTCTTCATAATTAGGTCTAGTTACGTTTGCGAGAAGAACTTAGGTTCATTTGAACTAGAATTACAAAAGTACTATTTCTGAAAAGGAGACTTTCATAAAATTCTCTTTAAATTTGAGCCTAAATACCTAATTAAAGAGCAATTGAATTTTATCAGACCATTGGTCTTTCTTCTGATTCTTACGCATTTTGTAAAAGGTCAAAGTGCATTTGTTTCTTTCGATGATGACTATTACCACAAGATTGAAAGGCTAGAGCTTAAGTCTGGGAAGTTAAGTAATGACTTTCACGATGACGTGAAACCTTATGAGCGGATAGCTATTTCAAATTTTTTGGATGGCTTGGAGATTCCTGATTCGATGATGTCGTCTGTGGATTCGTGGAATTTGAATTATTTAAAATCTGATAACTGGGCTTATGTTTCAGATTCTTTGTTAGGTATAGGAAAACCTTTTTGGACACATTTTTTTCAAAGAAGGGCCAATTTCTATGCGATAAAGAATGAAGATTTTGACATTCATGTTGACCCTGTTTTTCAGTTTGGAGGAGGAAGTAACTTTAGGGATAGCCATAAAGAAGGACAATTTGTAAACACCAGAGGAATTAGTGTTTATGGTACTGTGAATAAGAAACTAGGCTTTTACACTTTTTTTACCGAGAATCAAGCTTCCACACCTTATTATATAAGAGATTATCAAAGGCAAACAGGAGGCTTTCCTTATTCTGGCTTTACAAAAATTATCAAAGAAGATTCTTCCAAACTAGGAAGAGACTATATGCAGGCGATTGGTTATTTTGTTTTTAAACCATCCAAAAGTATAAACCTAAGATTTGGGCATTCTACTAACTTTATCGGTTCTGGAATAAGATCTATGATTTTGAGTGATTTTAGTGCTCCTTATTTAAACCTAATGGTCAATGTGAAAATGGGGAGGTTAGAATACCATAATATTTTGGCAAGAATGAATAATACCCAAGAAGATGTGGGTGTTGCCAATACGGAACCTATTCCTGCTAAATATATGGCTTTTCATCATTTGAATGTGAACCTTTCTAAAAAACTGAACATTGGCCTTTTTGAAACGGTCATGTTTGGAGACAGGGCTTTTGATCTCAATTATTTAAACCCCATCATTTTTTATCGTTTTGTAGAAGGATTAATAGGGAGCAGAGACAATGCCATAGTGGGTGCGGATTTTAAACTGCTTTTAGGGAAATCGTTCTCTCTTTATGGACAATTTGTTTTAGATGAGTTTAACTCTGCAGAGAGCAAAAAAGAAGGATGGTATGGAGAAAAAAATGCCGGTCAGTTAGGTCTGAAGTACATCGATTTCTTAGGGATAAAGCAACTGGATTTACAAGCAGAGTATAATTTTGCAAGACCTTATACTTATAGCCATTTCAGTACTTTTACCAATACTGTAAATTATAATGTCCCTTTGGCTCATCCTTTGGGAGCGAATTTTAAGGAATTTCTTTTTGTGGCCAGGTATCAACCGACCCCAAAGCTATCTTTGAAGGGAACATGGATGACAGCCCTGAAGGGAATAGATATAGATACCGAAAATTGGGGTGGCGATATTCTTAAAAGTTATAGAGATAATAGACCAAGTGATTTTGGAAATTTCATTGGTCAAGGTACCAAACAGAATTTATACCTATGGCGTATGGAAGCTGCTTACATGTTAGGACATAATTTGTTCTTAGATGCCTCTTTTCAAAATCGTAAGGAATTTTACAAAGAATTGAAAGATGTGAAAACTTCTCTTTTCAATTTCGGCGTAAGATGGAATATTGGAAACCAGCAGCTACTCTTCTAAAACGGGTTTTTTACAATATCTAAAGTGTTCAATTTGGGGTTAAGGGTTTGCTGATTGATAGAGACCTTAAAAAAAGCAGTTCCTTTGCTTTTGAAAACCTTCACATAGACTCCTCGTTGTTTTATAGCCCTATATATTGCGGTATAATTGAAACCGTCCAACTCCCATTCATTAAGCAATAGTGTTTCCTTCAAAGCTTCATATGCTAGTGTAAGATTAGAATAGTAGCCAAAGGTAGATGGACTGCCTTTTATGGAAATGAGCTCATGCCTAAAATTGACTTCAACAAGGATTATTTTTGAGGTTTTCACTGTAGAATGGAAGATTATAGGATGAAAATTTGAATTTAGCACAATAAATTGAAAAATAGTTTTATTATTTATCAATCGTGAAACAAATGATATGACTTTGGCGTTTTAGGGTCATTGTGTTTAACACATTAATAGACTTTTTATGTGATTTAGGAGCAGCTTTACTAAAAGGGCTGTTTTTTTGTGCTTGAGAAAAGCGTTTTGGAGAATTCTAAAATCTGACTCCGAATAAATTGATTCCCTTTATTTGTATTTAATTTAGACCATTTATAAATCTGTGTATTTGCGAACAGGGAAGAGGTCTTTTCTGTTAGGAATACGTAACCAATAAGAATATTATGATAAGTGAAAAAATGGAGCAAATGCTCAATGAACAATATAACAAAGAGGTCTACTCAGCAAATATGTATCTATCCATGTGTTCTTATTTTTTGGATAGAGATTTGGATGGTTTTGCCAATTACTTCAGAATTCAGTCCAAAGAAGAGTTGCAGCACGCCGAAAAGCAATTTAACTATGTGCATGAGGTTGACGGGAAAATTACGATAGGACTTATTGAAGCCCCAGAGAATAAGTTTGAATCCATTGTAGATTGTTTTGAGCAAACATTGGCTCATGAGAAATTGGTTACCAAAAGTATTTATGGCCTAGTAAGACAGGCTTTAGATGAAGGAGATTTTGCTACGCATACTTTTTTGCAATGGTTCATTACAGAGCAGGTAGAAGAGGAAGCTAGTGTAAAGGCATTATTAAAAAAGTTAGAGATGATAGGTGATAACTCTTCAGCATTATATTTACTAAATGATGAGCTTTTAAAAAGAGTGCTGGAGCCGGCAGTTTAAGACCCACAAAGATTCTAAAATCAAGCTACCTAATGGGTGGCTTTTTTTTGTTCTTGTTTTTTTAATCTTATTTAGACTTAATATAAATAAAATCATTACTTTTGTCGCAACATTATTTAAAGAAAATGGAAAGTAACGAATTATACATTTTTGAAGAGTCACAGGAGAAAGATAAAAATCCATTTTTTACATCTCCTTTTGACAATGAATGTTGCGTTTTAAAGAAATGTTGTAAAGCGTATAAAAAGAAGGGTCGCCATTGTAAAAAGTGCCCTAAGCTTTAATGAAGGCCTATTTAAATGTTCTTCATCCAGAAAGTAATTGCTTTTTGGTACTTTTTCGTTATTTGATTTAACTATAACTTTCTCCTAAAAAATTATTTAAAATAATTCTAAATAGGGTTGATACTATAAGTCCCTAGAGGTATTTTTGTGCCTAGTTTTTAATTATTCTAAATATAATTAAGCTATAGCGACTCATGTATTTCCTGTGAATGTCGCTAGGAAAACTTACGACTAGTACGTAAAACAGATATTTAATGTACAAGATTTTATTTCTTTTGGGGCTTATAGGACTTTTAGGTTGCAGTGAAACACAGGAGCCTAACAGCGAGGTTAAATTTGATAGAACTCAGTTCTTAGAAAGCTATGCCGATAATTTAATTATTTCAGGTTTTGAGGCAGCTAGCTCCTCAGCTAAGACTTTAGGGGTGGCTATTGAGCATCTAAATAATGGAACGGGGAGTTTAGAGGAATCTAAAATAGCTTGGAAGAATGCTTATCAATCCTACCTCAATGTTTCTCAGTATAACTTTGGGCCTGCGGAAGAAAAAGTTTTGACCAAATCTCTGGTGGAAGAACTAGCGACCTTTCCGGTAGATGTTTCTTCATTAAAATCTAAGATTAATTCAGGAGATTTTAAGATGACGGATTCTCAAAGAGCTACACGCGGTTTTTTGGCGATGGAATATATTCTTTTTGAGAATGCCGATGTGGCCTCTTTCCCATATTTAAAGGCTATTGCAGATGCTACAAGTGCTAGATTAGAAGTTGTTTTGACCGAATGGAAATCTAATTATAGAGCTGAGTTTATTGCTAATAATGGTACTTCAGCCGGAAGCTCTACTTCTCAGATGTATAACGAATTTTTGAAAAGCTTTGAGGGTCTTAAAAATTTCAAATTAGGTTTACCATTGGGTCTTAGACCTGGTCAGACAACTGCGGTTCCTCAAAACGTGGAGGCTTATTATTCAGAAAATTCCTTAGCATTTGCAAAGCAGCATTTTAATGCTCTAAAGACCTTTTGGATGGGCTACAGTCAAAAGGGTTTTAGAGATTATTTACTTTCCGTAGAAGGAGGCGAAACGTTGGTTAATAGCACCGAACTACAAATAAATGAAGTGGAAGTGGTCTTTGGGGATGTAATTGAGTCTGATTTCCTAGAACAGAATTTAGACGGGAATGAGAGGCTAATAGCACTGCATACTGAGCTTCAAAAGCTAACAAGATTTTTTAAAAGTGAAATGTCATCCTTGCTGGGAATCGCAATAACGTTCAGCAGTGGTGATGGAGATTGATTTTAACACCCAATAAAAATAAAAATGAAAAGACTTATTCTTTCCTGTGTCATATTATTTGCAGCGTTTTCTTGTGATGATCAAAACGAAGAACCTACACCAGGTGTAGCTTTAGAAAATGAGGTTTTATTGCAATATGCCAGTTTGGTATATGCCAATTACGATGACGCTTTACAAACGGCTTTAGCACTTCAAACAGCTGTAGAAGCATTCGTAGCTTCTCCTTCGGAAGCTTCTTTAAAGACAGCAAAGGATGCATGGCTTGCTGCCAGAAATCCTTACGGTCAAACAGAAGCGTTTAGGTTTTATGGAGGCCCTATTGACAGTGAAGATGGACCAGAGGGTCTATTGAACGGATGGCCATTAGACGAGAGTTATATCGATTACGTGGTAGGAAACGCAGAAAGCGGAATTATAAACGATCGCGTGAGCTTTCCAACTTTGAATAAGCAAACCTTAATGGATGCTAATGAAAACGGTAGTGAGACTAATTTAAGTACTGGATATCACGCCATAGAATTTTTGCTTTGGGGACAAGACTTTAATGACAATGGCCCTGGAAGTAGACCTTTCACCGATTATACTATAGCAGAAAATGCTGACAGAAGAGCCACCTACTTAAAAGTGGTTACAGGGCTTTTGATAGAGAACTTAACAGAAATAAGAGCTGCTTGGGCACCAGGAGCGGCGTACACGACATCTTTTGTGGCAGGAGGAAAAACTTCTATTACCAATATTTTAAGAGGAATAGGTGCTTTAAGTAAAGGTGAGTTGGCTGGAGAGCGTATGACAGTGGCTTTAGAAAATGGCGACCAGGAAGATGAGCACTCTTGTTTTAGCGATAATACAAAGGCAGATATCGCTATGAATTTTAAAGGAATTGAGAATGTTTACAAAGGTTCTTATACCAGTTCAAAAGGTACAGTTACTAGCGGAACGTCACTTTCTGATTTATTAGGAGCTGCAGATGCTGCTAAAAACACAAGCGTATTAAACTTACTGGTAGAATCTGGTGCTAACATTGATGGCATTCCGTCTCCATTTGACGCTGCTTTAAGAGCAGGTGATCCTAATGGAAAAATAGAAAGCTCTATCATTTCTTTAAGAAAGTTGAGCGATGCTATTGTGGATGCTGCATTAGCGATAGGAATTCAGGTGAACGCCAATTTGGATTAAGAGATAAATATAACCTTTCAAGGGTAAGCAGAGGCTTTTAAGGTCTCTGCTTATGTTGTTTTTTTAAGATGAAGAACTTTTCGCATAGTCTACTGTTTGTTTTGGCCGCTACAATTTTGTTAAATTGTGAGAATAAAGATGCTCTTTCCCCCGAAGGACAATATGAGGAAAATGAAGAATATGCTGGAGGTAACTTAACCACTTTTGACTTGAGTGAAAACGCTTTTGGTCACTCTGCTCCAAATTTGAGTTATGAAGAAGAAAACGCTTTTGTTGTCGGTAATTCTTTTTTTAGGTCAAACTGGACAACGGCTCCGGCATCAGCATCTGCCAGGGATGGTTTAGGTCCTGTTTTTAATGCAAGTTCATGTGGCGGATGCCATCCTAAAGATGGTAGGTCTGCTCCACCTCTTACTTTTGGTGAACCTTTAAGTGGTCTTCTTTTTAGACTCAGTGGGGTCAATGGTTTACCAGAGCCGACCTATGGCGAGCAGCTGCAAGATAAAGCCATTCTAGGAAAAAAACCTGAAGCAAAAGTAGGTGTTAAGTATACCGAAATTTCAGGAAAATATCCAGACGGGCGTATTTACAGTCTGAGAAAACCAAGCTATGAATTTTCGGAGTGGGGATATGGAGCTATAGAAAGTGGTTTTCTTTTTTCTCCTAGAGTTGGTAATCAGCTTGGCGGAGTAGGTCTTTTAGAGGCTATAAGCAAAGCAGATATCTTAGCTAAGGTGGATGAAAACGACGCAGACAATGACGGAATTAGTGGACGAGCCAATTACGTTTTTGAAGAAGTAACGCAAAGTACTGTTTTGGGTAGATTTGGATGGAAGTCTAATCAGCCTAGTTTGTTGCAGCAGACTGCCGGAGCTTTTAATGGCGATATTGGTATCACCAGCTCGGTTTTCAGGAAAGATCATACCACGGAGCTTCAGCAGGAATTAAAAGATGTGGCTAACGGCGGAGAGCCAGAAATATCTGATAAAAACCTTAATGAGGTTGTATTTTACTTACAGACACTCAGTGTGCCTGCCAGAAGAAATGTAAAAGATGCTGATGTCTTAAAGGGGAAGCTTATTTTTAATCAAATAGCCTGTGCTTCTTGTCATACGCCAAAGTTCAAAACAGGCATTGAACATAGGATTGCCGCTTTAAGAGAGCAGACTATAAGGCCATATACAGATTTATTGTTGCACGACATGGGAGACGAACTGGCGGATAACAGACCAGATAATCTGGCAACAGGAAAAGAATGGAGAACTCCCGCACTATGGGGCTTGGGAATGATTCAGACCGTAAATAATCATACCTTTTTATTACATGACGGCAGGGCAAGAAATATAGAAGAGGCGATACTTTGGCATGGTGGTGAAGCTAAAGGTTCCAAAGAAAAATTTGTTAATTTGCCAGTACAAGATCGTAAAAGCCTTTTAACATTTTTGGAAAGCTTATAAATCATGTTCGGCCGATGGACTAAATTTCTTTTTAAGGAAGTGCCAATTTACCCCTTGGTAACCTTTAGAGTTGTGTTTGGTTTATTGATGGTTGTTTCTACCGCCAGGTTTATGTATCTCGGTTGGATTACGGACCATTTCATCAACACCCATTTTCAGTTTAAATATTTCGGATTTGAATGGGTCAATTTATTAGAGCCTGTTTGGATGTATGTCCTGCATATAATCATGCTTTTGGCCGCTCTTGGTCTTATGCTGGGGTTTTTATACCGACTTTCGGCTGTTCTTCTTTTTGTTTCTTTCACTTATACAGACCTCATAGACCTTACCTATTATCTCAATCACTACTATTTTGTAAGTCTGGTTTGTCTGCTTTTAGTGTTTATTCCGGCTCATAAATATTGGAGTATAGATGCTAAGATTTGGCCCCTATTATTCTCCAAAAGCACGAAGGCTTGGCATGTGAATATCATCAAATTTCAGATTTTTGTGGTGTACTTTTTTGCAGGAATTGCCAAAATAAATTGTGACTGGCTTTATAATGCCTTACCGATGAAAATCTGGCTTCCAGCACATGATACGGTGCCTGTTTTAGGAAGCATTTTTAGCCATAGCTTTTCACCTTATGTTTTTAGCTGGATGGGCATGTTTTACGATACCTTCATTGTGTTTTTTTTGCTGTTCAAACCTACGCGGTTTTACGCTTATATTTTGGTCATAATCTTTCATGTAATGGTAGGCGTTTTGTTTCAGATTGGGATTTTCCCGGTGGCCATGATAGGGGTTACGCTTATTTTCTTTTCTAACGAATGGCATCAAAATAGAATTTGGGCGTTGAAGAATTCGAGGTTAGGTGTTTTCTTCAGAAGGATTTTTGAAAGAATTACGCCGTCAAAACCTTTAGGTTTTCGATGGTATAAAGGCGTAAGGGAGGATGTTGTAGCTGGTTTAATTACTTGTTATCTCGTTTTTCAACTATTTTTTCCTATGAGGTATTTACTTTATTCAGGAAATATGTTTTGGACCGAGGAAGGGTATCGATTTAGTTGGCGAGTAATGCTTATGGAAAAGGCAGGAACAGCCACATTTTATGTGAAAGATGGTGAGACTGGAAGGGTGGGCATTGTAGACAATAGTGAGTTTCTGAATACACATCAAGAAAAACAAATGGCTTTTCAGCCAGATATGATACTCCAATATGCCCATTTTTTAGGCAAACATTATGAAAAACTTGGGGTACAAAAACCAGAAGTTAGGGTGGAAGCATGGGTGACCTTAAATGCAAGACCTAGTCAGCTGATGATAGAACCAAACGTAGATTTAATGACCATTCAAGACGCTTGGCAACAGAAGCATTGGATTATTCCTTTAAATCCATATTAAATTAATGGCTTAAATTTATTTAGACTGGGTCTAAAGAGTTATCTTTGTGCCTCAGAAATTTTTATGAGGTACTTTATCACTTTTTTCTTCCTAATTCCCGTCTTGACCATAGGTCAAAATGGAGACCTTAAAGGAATTGTTCTAGAGACGAGTTCATTGTCTGCATTGCAAGATGTGATAGTCAATATAACGTCTAGGTCAGAAGTTGCTTTTACAGCCAAGGATGGTTCTTTTGTTTTTGAAAACTTACCTTTTGGAGACTACGATTTATACTTCAAGCTCCTTGGTAAATCTCCTTTAAGCTTACATATTAACCATTCTACTAGTACTCCTTATTTAAGAGTGGAATTGGAGAACAATTCTCTAGATTTAGAGGCTGTAACCGTTAATGCAAAATCTGACAATTCGTTTGGTCGTACGCATTTAAAAGCAATTCAAGGAACGTCTATTTACGAAAGCAAGAAAAGTGAAGTAGTGATTTTGAAAGATATTTCTGCCAACTTATCTACCAATAATGCTCGTCAGGTATATGCTAAAATTACAGGTCTTAATATCTGGGAAAGTGATGGAGCAGGTTTACAATTAGGCATAGGAGGAAGAGGTTTGAGTCCAAACAGAACCGCCAATTTCAATACCCGTCAAAATGGTTATGATATATCAGCAGATGCTTTAGGTTACCCAGAGAGTTATTATACACCACCTACAGAAGCTTTAAGGAAAATTGAAATTATCAGAGGTGCCTCGTCTCTGCAATATGGCACACAGTTTGGCGGAATGCTCAACTTTGTATTTAATAAAGGTCCGAAGGATAAAAAGATAGCATTGACGAGTCGCCAAACTTTAGGCAGTTGGAACTTTCTAGGTTCGTTTAATAGCATAGGTGGGACCGTAGGTAAATTGAATTATTATGCCTTTTATCAACATAAGCAGGGAGATGGCTGGAGGCCAAATGCTGGTTTTAAGCAAAATAATATTTATGTGGATCTGACTTATAATTTTACAGACAACTTCAGTTTAGAATTTAATCATACCTATAGTAGCTATACCGCACAGCAGCCAGGTGGATTAACAGACGCCCTTTTTGACCAAGACCCACGCCAGTCTTTAAGAGAAAGAAACTGGTTTGATGTTGATTGGAATTTGACCGCACTTACTTTGGATTGGAAACTTTCAGAGAAAACTAGAATAAATTCCAGAACATTTGTTTTGGATGCAGGCCGTGCCGCATTGGGGAATTTGGAGCGGATAAACGTGGCCGACTTTGGAGGAGATAGAACCCTGATAAAAGGCAAGTTTGACAATATAGGCAACGAAACGAGATTATTAAACCGCTATGATTTGGGCAAAGAATACGGTGCTTTTGTCATAGGCACAAGATATTACAGAGGTGTCACCACTTCCATTCAAGGAGACGGGTCGGATGGCTCAGATGCTAATTTCAGTTTCAATCATCCCGAATATCCTGAAAACTCAAGCTTTAGTTTTCCAAACACTAACTTTTCTGCTTTTGTAGAAAATATCTTTAACCTTTCGTCAAAGTTCAGCATTACTCCGGGAGTAAGATTCGAGTATATCAATACGCAATCTGAAGGTTATTACAGGCAGCGAGTATTTGATTTTGCTGGCAACATCGTTGCTGATACCAAGATTGAAGACAATCTATCAAGAAACCGTTCCTTTGTGATTTTAGGTTTGGGAGCTTCTTATCGCAAAAATGACGATTTGGAAGTCTACGCTAATCTGTCGCAGAATTACCGAGCCATCAACTTCACAGATTTAAGGATTGTGAATCCAAATTTTGCAGTAGATCCAGACTTGAAAGATGAAAAAGGATACACGGCAGATTTAGGTTTAAGAGGTAAGGCTAGCAATTATTTCACCTATGATTTAAGTCTATTTTATATAGCTTATAAAGGCCGAATAGGTCAGATATTAAAAGCAGATCAGCCGCCATTGTATTTGGATTACAGACTTAGAACGAACGTGGCCGACGCCAGAAATATAGGTTTAGAGTCATTCTTAGAATTAGATATTTTAAAGGCCTTAAGACCTAAAAGTATAAAATCGCTATCTGTTTATGTCAACGGGGCTATTGTAGACGCCAAGTATATCCATACTGAGGAAACCAGCATTAAAGGTAAGAAAGTGGAAATGGTGCCACCCGTCATGCTGAGAACTGGCATTACTTATAGAGATAAGTCATTCAGTTCGTCTGTTCAGTTTTCTTATGTTGGAGAGCATTTTACAGATGCTACTAACGCCATAAGGACAGCCACAGCAGTAGAAGGAATTATTCCTTCTTACCAAGTGGTAGATCTTTCGGCTGCATACACCTGGAAGTGTCTAAAACTAGAAGCGTCTGTCAACAACTTATTGAACCAGATGTACTTCACCAGAAGAGCGGAAGCTTATCCTGGTCCAGGCATTATTCCATCCGACGGAAGAGGTTTTTATACCACACTAGGGATAACGCTTTAGTTACTTAATCTGTTTCCCTTCTTCGGTATTCACAAAAAGAATATTACAAAGGTCTCCATATCCTTCAAAAACAGCTGTCCCAAATCGTTTCAAAGCTTCACTCAGGAAACCTAGAATTAACATATCAGCATCAGGTGAGTTTTTATTGATGATACTATTGAGGGAGACATCTTCGTCGCGGTCGATAAAAACAATATTTTTAGCCGAGATAGGTAATTGACCTAGGGAAATCATATTGTTTATTTTTTCCTTTTCTTGCTGAATAGATGCCTTTGGGAAAACATAGAAAACTTTTATTATTCCGTTTTTCCAGTCTGGGTGTGCAGAAATAACATAGGCCATCAAAATCATGAGGTTAGCGTTTTCATAGTCGGAGCTGGTTATCCAAACATGGATCTCATTCATGAGTCCAAACTGCCTTTCCGAAGTTGACAAGATACCAATGTCAAAATTTGACGCTTGAATGAGCTTGAAATTGTCAACAATCGTCTGAATTTCCGATGGGTTGTTTCTGGCATGGTCAAACAATAGCATATTATTTTCAGTACCAGAAATACTAGGCAATTGCACCACCTGAGATATGGATCCCTCTAGGGTTTGATTGATAAGTGTATCTATATAAACTTCACTATTGGTGGCCTGAGCCATTTTTATTATCCTGTTTTTCATCAATCTTGCATCTTGATTGGCTTGTTTTGACAGATAACCGTCAATGTGATGGATATATGTTCCGAAGCCGTATTTATGAGAAATCCACCTGATAAGGTTAAAGGCATCGAGCCTTTGAAAGGTATGGGGACTTAAAAAGACGGCAGATGGTCGCCAGCTCTTATTATCCTCCTTATCCGATTTCTGTAAGAAAACATGAATTTTTCTACTTACCTGATACATCACTCCTTGAAAAATTACAGCAATGTTTTTCTTATCTGTCGTAAAATAATTTAATGTGAAATAAAGAGCTAGCATAAAGAAGATAGAGATAAAAGCATAGCCCGAATTCATAAAGAACATTAATCCAAAACATGCTACAGCTCCAAATAAACTGATATACCATTTTGACTTAAACCTTGGTCGGTACGATGGGTCGCCCGCAAAATGCTGCATAAAGGAGATCAAACACAAGGAACCATAGGTTACCATAAAAAACATTGAAATAACTTCAGCTACGGCATCCAGTTTACCTAGAAGAATAAAAAAGAGGGCAATTGTTCCTGTAATAATGGAGGCATTATAGGGATCGTCTCCTTTCCCTTTTCCTTGAGCCAACCAAGAATTTATGGCTGGGCCCGGAAATACCTTGTCTTTTGCCATGGCTTGAAGTGTTCTAGGAGCCACTAAAATGGAGCCAATAGCAGAAGAAATGGTTGCGGCCGCCAATCCCAATGGGATTAACCACCAGCCTTGAATGGCAATGTCGGACATTACCAAACGAGAAGTGTCCGCTAAAAGAGGAAGAGGGGCAGAATTATAAAGCTTTAAGGCTATCAAAACATAGATAATCATGCCGAAAAACGTTGCGGCCATGGTGCCAAGTGGAATAGATTTTCCAGGGTCTTTTAAATCTCCTGACAAACCCACTCCAGAAATAATACCCGTAAATGCAGGAAAAATAATGGCAAAAACGGTAAACAATGAAACTTCTGGAATAGGTGGAGGAGGGGTGGCTAATGGGTCTAATTCAATAGGTTTTCCCATGAAAAATGCTATCAATGCTACCGTCAAAATAGCAACAACCCAATATAAAGTTTGTATCCCCAGTTTCGCACCTTTAGTGAGAACAATAGCTGTAAGTGCAAAAAGAGCAGGAATCGCTAAAGTTTGACTTTGATGCAGTAGCCAATCTGCCCACGGAAGGAAAATGTAATGTTTGAAAAGCCAGTCGAAAAAAGGTGAAAAAGCTTCGGTAAATGCTAAAATATAAAACGCCACGCTGATGGCTTGAGATAAATATAATGCCACACCTATGGTAGAGCCTATTACAAGACCGAAAGATCTAGAAAGAATATAATATGCACCGCCACCTTCAACTTTTATGTTTGTGGCAATTTCCGAAAGAGCCATGGCCGTAGGGATAGTCACGGCATGCCCAATTAAGACAATAATAAGGGTGCCTCCTAGGCCTACAGTACCCACGGAGTAGCCAAACCTTAAGAAAAGAATGGCTCCAAGAATAGTGGAAATAGCAGTAAAGAAGACAGGGGCAGTCCCGAATTTATTTTGATTTTCTGTCATAATAGGATTAGGGTGATGCTGTCAGTTTCGTTTGGGTTAGAAAAGTTTAGAGTGGCGTTTTAAATTAAACCTTCCGCTTTAGCTCAAAATGTTTTCCAAGATACACTCTTCTTACCATTTCGTCGGCAGCTAGTTCTTCCGCAGAGCCATGTTTTAATATTTTTCCTTCAAAAAGAAGGTAAGCCCGATCTGTGATAGATAGCGTTTCGTTCACATTATGGTCGGTTATTAAAATTCCGATGTTCCTATGTTTCAATTTGGCCACAATGGTCTGGATTTCTTCCACGGCTATCGGATCAACTCCTGCAAATGGCTCATCCAATAAAATGAATTTAGGGTCTACGGCTAATGCTCTAGCTATTTCGGTTCTTCTTCTTTCTCCACCAGAGAGCACTATACCCTTGCTTTTTTTAACATGTTCTAAGGAGAACTCTTCTAGTAGTTGCTCGGTTCTTTCCTTTTTCTCTACTTTGTTCAGACTAGGCAAGGCCAGTTCCAAAACACCATAAATATTCTCCCAAACCGTAAGGTCTCTAAATATAGAGGGTTCCTGAGCCAAATAACCCAAGCCAAGTTTGGCTCTTTTATACATCGGTAAATGAGTAATGTCTAGGTCGTCAAGCCAAATTTTACCAGAGTTGGGTTTCACTAGACCCACAGCCATATAAAAGGAAGTGGTTTTTCCGGCTCCATTTGGACCCAGAAGACCCACAATTTCCCCTTGTTCTACTTGGTAGCTTACTTGATTGTTTACCAGTCTTTGACCGTATTTTTTAATAAGATTTTCTGTACGAAGTATCATTTATTAGTATCAGGTTCTAGTAATATAGGTATTTCATGGTTTAGGCTAAGTATTTTTTCATAAAAACCAAAATAGCACACTTTTGCTAGATTGAAATTATATTCGGGCTTTTAAATACCTCTCATCATTTGCCACAAATATAACGGCGAGCAAGCGGTTTTTGAATATAGCTTTAGAACTTTATGTCTTTCAGGAATAGCTGTAGGGTACTCACTCCTTTGAAGTTATTTTCTTCCAGCGTATAAACGATGTGAAAGCCATCGGTATTCATTAATTTATCATAAAATGCTTCTCGCATTCCAAAACCCAAGGCAGTCATCGTGGTACCAGTTTCTTTTTCTACCAGTTCCAGTTTCAAATGTTTCTCTTTCAGTATCCTTGGTGGAGCGGCTAAAACAAGCTCATTGGTTTGAAAAACGGGATGCATATTTTTGGGGCCGAAGGGACCCATTTGTTTCATAATCCTATAGAACTTCTGGTTGAGGTCTTCTAATTTGACTTTGAGATCAATGTTTATCTGAGGAACGAGCTGTTCATCGCTTATGTTTTTGGTTACCTCTTGGTTAAAAGCCTGTCTAAATTCGTCAATGTTACTAATCGGAATGGTCATTCCTGCAGCATGCATGTGGCCACCAAACTGTTCTAAAAGGTGAGAACAAGCCTCTATGGCGTTATATAAATTAAAACCAACCACAGATCTGGCTGAGCCCGCGGCCATATTGCCTTTGGTTTTAGTGAAAATAACGGTAGGTCTGTAATAATGCTCTATGCATCTCGAGGCCACTATCCCAATTACCCCCTTATGCCAATCTTCCTGAAATAACACCGTGCTTTTGGCTTCATTCAGAAGCCAATCATCTTCTCTTATTTTTGCCAAAGCCTCTTCCGTGATTTTAGCATCATGCGTTCTTCTTTCTAGATTATGGTCTTGAATGGTGTAAGCAAATTCCACGGCTTCTTCATAGTTAGAAGATAATAATAGTTGTACCGCGGCTTTAGCGTGTTTTATTCTTCCAGCGGCATTAATTCTTGGGCCTATGGTAAACACCACATTTTCAATGTTCATTTCTCCATTAACACCCGCCACTTCTTTAAGGGCTTTGAGCCCTGTTCTTGGGGCATCATTTATTTTCTTAAGACCGTAAAATGCCAAAATCCTATTTTCTCCTACTATGGGTACTATATCGGAAGCTATGCTGACCATAGCAAAGTCTAAGTAAGCATAAAGTCTTTCAAGGTCAATCTTATTGTTGATGCAATAGGCGGTAAGTAATTTAAACCCAACACCGTTTCCTGTCAACTCTTTGAAGGGGTAGGGGCAGTCAGTTCTTTTCGGATCTAATACGGCTATGGCCTTCGGCAATTCGTTTCCGGGCTCATGATGGTCACAGATTACAAAGTCGATGTTTTTTTCTGCTGCGTAATCTACTTTGTCATTAGATTTAATACCACAATCTAAGGCTATTATTAAGGAGGCACCTATGGACTCTGCCCAATCTATGGCTGTGAAAGAAATACCATATCCTTCTTTGTATCGGTCTGGGTTGTAGTATTCCAAATTGTCATAAAATTCGCTTAGAAAGCCGTATACCAAAGCTACGGCAGTGGTGCCATCCACATCGTAATCTCCATAGATAACTATCTTTTCTTTCTGGTCGATGGCCTTCTGAAGTCTGCCCACTGCCAGGTCCATGTCTTTCATTAAGAAAGGGTCGTGTAGATTGTCTAAAGAGGGCCTAAAAAAGTATTTGGCCTCTTCAAAGTTTTTAATACCCCTTTGCCAAAGCATTGTGGCAAGGGGTCTTTCAATTCCTAAGTCTTTGATGAGATTTGCTATGATCTCTTCTTCTTTTCCGTCGGGCATGAGGTGCCACCTTTTTTCAGTCATTGTGTAAAATTAGCCAAAGTTTGGCATAGAATTTGGATGTTTATATTTTGTGAAATCGAAATCCTGTTTCTATTACGTTAGAGGATTTATGAATTACTAGTTGGTCATGAAACTTAAAGTAATTTGTTAAGTTTGTCGAAAACAGTAAAATGGACGTCGTGGAGGCGTTCATTTTTTTTTGCATCTACTTTAATTTGAATTACGTATTTGGTGCAATGAAAAGAATAAGCTGTGTTTTATTAATTCTAATTAGTACTTCTGTTTGGGCTCAAGAAAAGAAACCAATACTTAGAGATAAATCTATTTTAGCGTTGCCTGTAGTTTTTAGATTCCCAGAAACTGGCTGGGGAGGTGGTGTGGCAGGTACGGCCAGCTGGTCTTGGGCTAGAGATAGTTCTTGGTCAAAGCCCTCTCAGGCTTCATTAGGGCTCACTTATACGCAGAATAAGCAAATTTTAGCATTCCTGCCTTTTCAAATATTTTTTGATAATAATAATTATTTC
>NZ_JBSRVI010000161.1:0-104830 GCF_055134445.1 Arcticibacterium sp. | reverse complement strand
ATGTTCTATTGATGGGTCGGGCTACTCGACTAGGGGATTTTTATTCTTTTTAATCCAATCCATTCATGGATAATGTTCTTCATTAATATGGCATTATCAAATTTTACCGAACCACGAGGAAATATAGTTTCGTCTTCAAAGAAACTTGATTGAACTGATTCTACTTCTAAAAGTGACACTTTCCAATTTTCAGCTTTTAGTTCAAGACCGTCAAAATTATTTTTGTCAGGAGAATAACCAACTGAACCTTGTTCGAAAAAATCAGAAACACAATCTAAATTATCAAACACGCTATCATTATTCCAATTTCCTGATTCTTTTGCTTTAATTGACAATGAAGTGTTATCATCACTTACAAAGCTCACTTCATAAGTTCCATGATTTTCATTTACCGAGAATTTAGCTAAATGATGAACTCCTGGGAAAATTGTTCCGCCTGCAAATGAATTAAGTTTTGAAGAAGTGTCTCTTCTTGGAATGTAAACACCTTCTTTAAGTTCCCCATTTTCTTGCCATTCAACTGCAATTCGATGTGCTCCATTTTCAGAAGAAATTCCGATTTGTTTAGGTAGTCCTTTCGGTCGTATTTCTTTAAGTCTTATTAAACAAATACCTGCAATTCCTTTTCCCTTTACCAGCTTTGGTTTGAAAGGTTTCGGTAAATAATTTTCCAAAATCTCTTGGTCAATTTGATAGTTGATAAGAATTCTACGGTCTATTATTCCTTTTATTTTAGGTATTTTCATTTGTTCTAATTGGCACTAACAAGGTTCTATGTACATCCCTTTTTGGTCGGAATTGCACAATTGCATATACTCGCCTGTTACTGTTAATAAAAGTAGTAAAAATACCTAGCCCAAATGTTTTTGATTCTTGTAAATTGATGTGTTGCTACGTGGGTATAGACTTCGACAATGAATAATCAAGCACAGCTAAGGCGTCTATTGCAAGAAAAAAAGGCCACAATGCTAGTGATCAGTAAAACGCCCTCTTTAATGCGGCTAAATAATAGTAGGTGTTAAGTTTACAGATAAACACTTATTATTCTGTTTCAATCTTATAGACCTTGAAATTGTCAACCGTCATGTGATTTTTTACAGTTCTAAATCCGAAATACCCTGACGTATAAGGCTTGTCGTCGGTGAAGTCCACAAACAGGACATCGTCTTTATAGTATTGGACTGTGTTGTTCTTAGCTATAATCTTTATGTGGTAGGTTTTGTTTGGTTCTAGCATGTATTTGGCATCTTTCAAATCATGTTCAGGTAGGAGAGGCCTTTCGCCATTTCCTATGTACCTTCTAAACCTTGTGGTGCCGTTGTCGTTTCCTCCTACACCCATGTAGTATAATTTCAGCGAGTCATAATTTGAGAACTTGCCACCACGCTTTTCTGAGGCTGCAAACAGGTTTTCTGGATTCTCTGGGTCTTGTGCCATCCAAAAACAATTGAGGTCTGAAACACGGTCGTTTGCACCTCCGTTCTGAATGATGAAAACGTCGTATTCAATGCTAATAGCCCCTTCTAGCTTTTTGTTAAGCCATACTGTACAGCCAGACACATCATCTATTTCTAGTTTACTTTTATTAACCACGGTATTGCCTTTGGGCATTTGCTCTACTTTCCAATTGTCTAATTCTTTGTCAAAATCATCTTCAAAAATCAATTTACTGGTATACGTTTTATCTTTGATTTTGATTTTTTTTGTATTGACATTACACGAAGTTAGCAGGGAAGTGAATGAAAAAATGCATATAGAGAGCGTAAAAATCAGATGTCTATTTTTCATGATTTGTGATTAATTGGTTTGTTATTAATGGAATTTACTGGCGTCTGATTAAATTCTTAACTTAGTGAAAAGTGGCCTTTAATTGTCTCAATAGCCACTTTTTCTGAATTTTAAAAAAATGTCCCCAACCTTTTCTCGGCTCACTTTCCAGTGGGGAGTTCATTTTTTTTCGAAAAAAAACGAACCAAAAAAAACGGCACGGCAGCGGCCGACCGCCTGTAAACACACACATCCCAAATTCTAATAACCAATTACTAATAAAATAACCTTCTGATTTCAGAATTTAGTCTGTGCTCAAACAGTACAGGGCGATATAAGGAATTCATGCTGTTATTTTTTTTCTCGGATGCTAGTAGTTGAAGTTTATGGTTCGGTAGAAAAAACAGCTGCGGGCAAGCCTTCTTTGTTATAAAGGTTTGCTCCTTCGGGGTTGCCAGACCATGCGTATCTAACATTTATTGGCCTTAGGACATTGGCATTCCATACTTCAATTTTGTTGAAAGCATTTATTTTTGCCTCAGCTGATTTCCAAACACCATCTACACCTGCAATCTCGAACCATTTTAAAGACTCGTTTACGGGGATGGCTTCGTCCATCAAATTTTTGTTGCCAATCATTAATCCAGAACCCACCTCCATAAATTCTATCTCAATTTTGTTACCATCAATGGTCTTAGTTTTATACAAAGGATCACTTACAGCACCTACTTCGATATTATAATCTTGTTGGAGAGCCCAAAGAGCTAGTCGCTTTCCAGCATCCATTTTATTGTGTGGGTGTATGTCGCGTGCTTCGCCAATATCATACAGTACAGCCATGCCTGTGTTTGGAAGCTTTAAAGTTCTACGTAATTTGTCATTGACGGTAGCCCAGCCTTTGTCGGCGGTGTCATTTCCGCGTTTACAAGCCGCCAGCTGTGCCCAGTAAAATGGGAAGTCGCCCTGATTCCAATCTGCTCGCCAACTATTTATCATGGTGGTAAACATGGTTTCATATTCGTTTGGCATATTTACCGCATTACTTTCGCCTTGGTACCAAATAGCTCCTTTTATGGCATAGGGTATAACGGCATTTAGCATGCCATTATACAGTGTGGCTGGCACTTGCATATCTTTAAGCGGATGAACTTTAGCTTTTTTATTATCTGTTGGTGTCTCCCAATTTGCTATACTTTCTTCTGTTTCTTTTCTACTGGCCAAGAAATATTCTCTTAGGTTTTGGTCAGCCAAAAAGGCTTCTTCCGAAATCCAAGGTTGGATTCTTGTTCCTCCCCATGAGCATTCCACCAATCCAATGGGCACGTTGAGCTGTTGTCTTAATTCTTTTGCAAAGAAGTAGCCTGTGGCAGATATTTTTTTGACGTCTTCACCTTTGGCACTTACCCATTTACCACTAAAATCGGTTTGTTTTTCATATACGGAAGTGTTTTGAAGAACTTCAATGTGCCGAAGTTGGTTGTCGTTTGCTTGTGCAACTTCATTTCTTACGTATTCAACTAAGGGTTGGTGTTTTGGGTCCTTAGCATTGTTTAAAAACTTTTCAAGGGCAAAATCCATGTTAGATTGTCCAGTGCAAAGCCAAACTTCTCCAGACAAAACATCATCAATTAATAGCCTATTCTTTCCCGAAACGGTAATCTGGTAGGGGCCACCTGCTTTGGGTGTTTTTAAAGTCAATTTCCATGCTCCGTTTTTGTCGGCTACGGTACTTGATTTCTTTCCCCAGCTACCTTTTACGGTAACCTTTTCACCTGCATCTGCCCAACCCCAAATTGGAATTTTGGTTTCTCGCTGAATCACCATGTGGTCTGCGAAAAGAGCGTTCAACTTAACATCCGCAAAAACAAATTGGGGATAAAGGAATAAGACTAGAAGGACTAATTGTAAGTGTTTTTTCATGAATTTAAGGTTGAACCCGCTTTATACATTAAAAAATCTCTCGATAGCTATCGGGACCGTAACTAAATTGCTTCAAATCAGTTTGTAAGCTCATTTAAACTCAATCACCAGAGCGGTGCTATGCTAATCTCGTTTATATGTCTGATTTATTACACTTTAGCTACTCATTACAATTCTCCAATGCATAAACCGGTTTGAATTTATATTATTTAGTTTGGTTCCAGAGTCTGTATGGGTCGTCATGTTGCTCCATTTGTTCCAGTAGCAAAGCCTCCATTTCTGCTAGTTTTACAGCGTATTTTGGGTTCTCCGCTAAGTCAGTTTCCATTTCACCTGATTTATGGTGTTCTGGTAAATACTCATTTGGATTTTTGGCAAGGTTGAACAGCTGTGTTTCTCTTACAGCTCCATCCATTACATCATATTTTATGAGTTTCCAGTCTCCTTTTTTGACGGTACGCATACCAGGTTTGGTACCTCCAGCATAAACGCCATACATCACATCTCTAATCACTGATTTTTCACCTTTCAGTACGGGTAAAAAGCTTTTTCCTTCTACTGTTTCTGGAATTTCTATGCCAGCCAGTTCACATAAAGTTGGGAGTAAGTCTAACTGATAAATATTGCCTTCGGCACGTTTATTAGCCGCTAAGCCAGGTCCTTTAATGATAAAAGGAACACGCCAAGTGTGCTCATAGAGGTTTTGTTTTCCTTGTAGGCCATGTCGTCCTATGGCCATACCATGGTCAGAAGTATAAATGATGTAGGTATTATCTAATTCGCCCAGTTCTTCTAGTTTTTTGAGTACTTTACCTAACTGAATGTCAATATTTTCAGAGCAAGCATATTCTCTACCGAGTTCATTTCTAATGGTATTTTCATCTCTGTTTTTCCATACACCACTTACACGCTCTTCATCTCTTAATTCTGGATGTCCATGAAAGAAAGGGTGGGCTTCTAGATAATTGTCTTGTAAAACTGGTTGCTTAGGATTGGCTAATGGAAGGCTGTTTTCGTCTTTATGATTTACTGCTCCATATTTTTCTAATAATTCGGGTGTGCCATCTCTAGTATCGTGAGGGTGCGAGAATCCTAAGTAAACAAAAAACGGGTCTTCCTCTTTTGTGGCTTTTCTATCATCCAAATATGCTAATACTTGTTTGGAGTGCCATGCACTACCACTTTCTTCCGTTCCGCCTCTTTTGGTAGCATCGTGTACTACGGTAAACTGTTTGTTGGCACCTGGGTATGAGTTTCCGCTTTTACAGGTTCTCATGGTTTTGTAGCCAGCTCTATTAAAAACGGCTCCTATGGTTTGCTCATCTAAAAAGTGAGGCCCTGTTTGTTTTTGAAACTCAGCACTGGGAGGTAAATGCCATAGTGTTCTACCAGACATCGTCATATGTCTAGAAGGTGTACATACAGCCCCGTTCATAGAACCCATGTGCCTTGCAGACTCTATCACAATACCTTCTTTAGCTAACTGGCTAATATTGGGCGTTTCTAAAATTGAGTTTGGGTCATAGGTTTGTAAATCAAACGGCGATTGGTCATCAGCCAATACAAAAAGGAAATTTGGTCGCTTTTGCTCTTTTGACCCTTTATTTTTGTTTATGCTTGTAAAACAAAAAAATAGGGATCCAAAAATTAAAAGTACTATGGCGGAGTTTTTCATTTTGTAAACTTTTCTTTAATAGGTTATTATGGTACTTGTGGGCTATTTTAACAATTCTTCTAAGGTCCAGTAGTCTTCTCTATCGCCAGTTTCTGCTCTTGCTTCTCTTACTATATTTCTATGAACGCCGTCTTCATTGTTCATGGCTCTTACATAAGTCAATACATCCGCAATCCAATCGTCACTATTGCTTTTTAAAGGCATCATAATACCGTATTCTTTTCCTCCTATCGGGCCAATGAGTCCATTTAAGACTATTTTACTTAGTATTTTTTTATCCCCAATCACGCGTTCACTTCCAATAAGTGATGGAGCTATAAGGGAGCCGTCTTCTGTGGCAATACCTATTAGGGTTGGTCCATGGCAGGTAATACATAGCTGCTTATAAGAGTCGTAACCTCTTAAAATACTTTGCTTTTCACCCAGACTCCTATCGGCAATTTGCTCTTTTAATTTTGCCAAAGCGGAATCATCTTTTTTAAGGCTTTCTGTTACAGCGTGTGATACTATTTCGTTTTCATAATACATATCTGCTATTTTATTCAGCAAGTCAGTAGCTTTTTGGTCTTTACTATACCTCAAACTTAAGGCAAGTTGATTGACCACTTCAATATTCGAATCTTTCAATAAGCTGCTTAGGCTAGAAATGATATTTACATCTCCATTTCTTAAGAAGTTCTCACTTAATCTGATGGCGGTAATGCGTACCCTTGGGTCTGAATCTTTTAATTTTTTGGTAATTAGTTCTTTGTCAATCACGCCCATGCCCTCTAGTGTCCACAGTGCGAGCACTCTTTCTATTCCAAAGTCTTTGTCACGGTTAAACAATTTATCCAAAAACGACATATTGCTGTCAGCTATATGCTTCAATTCCTCCACAGCAGACTTGTCGTCCATTAATATCAATAGCTTTTGAGCAGTGTTACGATACCAACCATTTGGGTGGCCCAAATATGGAATTAATTCAGATGCTGATTTACTTAAAAGCTTAGGTTGAGCATCTGGGGTAATGTCTTCATGCACAATCCTGTAAATCCTTCCTCTTCCAATGTTCTTATCCAGTTCTTTTCTAATAATCACAGGTCTTAGCGAACTTCCTTCTCTCGTCCAATTGCTCTCTTGGATAATTCCTCTGTACATATCTACGATGTACAAAGCACCGTCAGGGCCCGTTTTAGCCTGCACAGGTCTGAAGTTAAGGTCAGTAGATGCCATGAATTCAGTTTTATCATAGGCGTTATAAAGTACTTTTTTACCATTTTCGGTTTTTACTTTTGCCCTTCTTATTAGTCGACCCACAGGTTCAGGAATAAACAAATCGCCGTAGGTAGAAGGAGGGAGTTTATGCCCAAGAAAAATCTCTTGACCTGCTACGCCTGTGAAATGGTTTAGCGTGTTGTCTTCTCTAAGCCTTTTTGGGCCACCCTGTACATCTGGAGTGCCCACAATAGGCCAAGGCTCTATAAAACCTTTTGACAATCTACCTTCAGGGTCATAATTGCCGTAGGCAGGAGGTTGTTGAAATCCATAAGCTGGGTTTTCGCTACCTGCTGAAGAGTAATAATTAATCCCCATTTCGTCTTGTGTAAGTCCCCACTGGCCACTCGGCATGTTTTCAAGGGTGTCTACTTGTATGCCTCCGGCCTGAAATTTAAAACGCATGGGATTATAGGTGGTATAAACCCAGTTGTCCAAGTTCCAAACTAATCCGCTTTGCTGATGTTCTAAATTTCCTCCTCTACGGTTTGGGTTATAATAAACACGTTCTTTTTTGTCGGCTACGCCGTCATTATCAGTGTCTTTATAACTCCATAAATCGTAAGAATAAGTTTCGTTTACAATCAGCTCATCTTTGAGCGGCAAGATCATTCTCGGCAGCATCAGGCTGTCTATGAACACGGTGCTTTTATCCATTTTGCCATCACCATCCGTATCTATTAGCAGCTTTATTTTACTGATGGCATTATCGGTACCTGAGCCATCCACATCTTGCATGTAGGTGTTCATTTCTGCCACATACATTCTTCCGTCGCCATCCCAAGCTATGGCCACAGGTTCATTTACCATGGGTTCGCTAGCTACCAACTCTACTTTGTATCCCGCGGGCAAATGGAAAGTTTTCATGCTTTCTTCAGGAGAAAGAAAAGTGGATGGTGCTTCCTGAATTATTTCAGGTTTCTGGTATATTTTGTCAGCATATAAATGCTTTATACAACCACTTAGGGCTAAAATTCCTAGGAGGAATACGTAATTTTTTTTCAGTTTCATTTAATGCTCTTATAATTTTTCGATTATCACAAAATAGGCTCCTAATTCTTCCTTATCCGCTAAGGTAAACCAGGTCTTAAGCTGTGTTTCACCTTTTTCTAATTCGACTTCAAATTCGACATATTCAGAATTGGAATCAACTTCTTTAGACAAAGCGAGCTCTTGTATCGCTATTCTGGCTGCTGTAATGTTTAAAGCTTTTCCTTTCTTACTTGCACTTACGCTAGTTCCCTCCTTGGCAGGGCGTATTGGAGCCTCTGCATTAAGAGCCAATTTAGTTTCCACTGGCCAGCGGCGTAGCTTCACAGAATATTTCCCTTTTTCTGCTACCTTAAGTAGCCAATAGCCATTGTCTTTGTATCCTGTTCTAATGTGCCTTTGATGCCAAGGGCTAGCTACTTGGTCTGTATGCCAATCGTGTGAATAGAGCTTAACAGGGTTTTCGGCCTCATGGCCAATATAAATGTAAGGTTGGTCTTTATAACTTGGTGATATTTCAGCCCACCAATCATCATAAGCCTTTTTTAGCTCATCCATTTTTTCAGGGTGTTGCTCCGCAATATTAGATCGCTGCTCTGGGTCTGAACTTAAGTCATATAATTCTTCTCCATTAATTAATCGCCAATTTGACTGCATTAAAGCAGTTCTCCTCCAAGGTTCTGGAATTTCAATTCGCTGGGAATTAGTAATAACTATTCTGTCTTCAAAACCTTCTTTATTGCCTGCCATTAAAGGTGTTAAACTTTTTCCGTCAAATTTTAACTCAGGACTAGCGTCTAAGTTACACAGGTCAATCAAAGTAGGAAGGATATCATAGTGAGCGGTTAACTCGTCAATGTCTTTTCCGGTAGAAATACCGCCATCTTTCCAGTGAATAAATAGCGGAACACGGTGTCCGCCTTCATACATACTAGCCTTCACACCACGCATTCCTGCGTTGTTTCCTTTGCCTATAAAACCGTCTAACCGATCTTCTCCTTTGGCCATTTTGGCTCCGGCAGCAGTACCATTATCGGTAGTGAAAATGATGATGGTATTATCCATAAGTTCAATGGCTTTTAGATATTCAACCAACTTACCAATGTTCTCATCGACGTTTGCTAGTAGGCCATAAAATGCCGCATTGGGGATGTTCTCATTGTCTTTATATGGGTCAGAGTATTTGTCATCTACAAAATATGGCGAGTGAGCAGCATTGGTAGATAAATAACAAAAGAAAGGTTTGTCTTTATTTTCGCCGATATACTTCTTCGCATTTTCAAACCAAATGTCTGTGCAAAAACCATCGAACTTTTCAAGCTTTCCGTTATGCATATAGGTGTCGTCAAAATAGTCATTATCCCAATAATCCATGGTTTGCTCTATACCGCCGCCGCCATGTACCAATACCTCATCAAAACCTTTGTCTTCTGGCCTGAAAGGGTAATTGTCTCCTAAATGCCATTTGCCGAAAATACCTGTGCTGTATCCATTCTCTTTAAAAATTTGTGCCATGGTGGTCTCTCTTTCTAAAATCAGAGAACGGCCATTTACGGTGTGCCAAACCCCAGCTCTATTAGAATGATGCCCCGTCATTATTGCGGCACGCGTAGGAGCACAGGTAGGCGAAACGTGGTACTGCGTAAACCTCGCACTGTTGTCATGGAGGTAATCCATATTGGGTGTTTTGATATACTCATTTCCTAAACTGGCAATGTCGCCATAACCTTGGTCGTCTACCATGATGAGGATAACGTTGGGCTTTTTATCATTCGCTCCTTGCGATGTGCAGGAAATGAATAAGAATATGGACAAAAGCAAAGAAATGTATTTTGTTAGATTTAAGACCTTGTGTTCCTTTTTTAGATTTATTCTCATGTGTTTGTTTAAAGTTTTTTTTTAGAAATCTACTCACGTGGTCCGGCCTGATTCAATGGGAAGGGCTTAAAGCCTATTTGTAAAGCAGGACTATCTTTAGGTAAATTAAAATTACCATTTATTGGGTCTATAAAGCCTGGGTCAGCGATGATTGAATTCTTGTCATTGCCAAGCGTCTGCCAATCAGCCCAACTCATGACGGATTCCTTTGGTTCGTAAATTCTGCTTGGGAAACGGTTTTGCCCACCTAGCACCTTACCTGTTGTAGACCAAACCAAATTACTGTCGGCAATAAAACCACCTTTTTGTTCCACATTGTACTCATAACCGCCAGCGTAGATTGGCGTACCATCACTAAGTAAAATGTTGTTTTTCAATATAAAAGCAGTGTGCGGTTGCATCTTTGCCATCATCACAACGCTGGCATCTGCAAAAGCAAAAATATTATTTCTAATTAGATTATTTTTTCCATAATGCTGATTAAAGGCGGCGTGGCGACAACGATAAACAAGATTATTTTCTATCAATATATTGGTGCTACCCTCGTCACAATAAATGGCCCAGCCTCCATATTTTCCAGCCCAAATATCATGGAATTCATTATTCCGAATGACAGTTCCTGTTTGATTTCCTAAGCTATAAATACCTGCTAAATCACTAAGAACAGAACCGTCGCCATTTTTTAGCTTACCTATATGATGGATATGATTATACTCAAAAGTATTGTTTGTTGCTAATGCAGGGCCATATCCCCAAGTCCAGCCGGTGGAAATAGCAGAGTAATAAAAATTATAGATTTCGTTGTGATGTATTTGGTTGTTTGGGCTCTGGCCAATCCAAATGCCTACCGCACAATGAAAATATTTTCCACCATCATAAATTCTACAATCCGCTATTTCAATATTACTGGTGGCATCTGATGGCCTTTCTAATACTGGAGGAAACTCGCCTCCAATACCTTCAGGTTCTACCTTACCTTTAGGTCGGATTTTAGGGCCAATAAGAATACCGCCAGCACCCAAATCGTGAATGTCACATCGTAAGATGCGATTGTCTGTACATCCTAATGACATTTCGAGACCGTAGTTACCAATTGCCGTAATTTCACATGCCTCAAAAAGGCAATCTTTAGCACCTGTAAGAAAAAGTGCCCCTTCCATTTGAATGTCTGCTTGGCCATAACCAGATTCTTCATTATCTCTAGGCAAAATCCATGTAGTGTGGCTAAATGTTATTCCTTTAAAATGAATGTTTTTAACAAGTTCATTATGAGCGGCATCTCCCTCTAAACAAAGTACATTTACCAAAGATGGTATTGTTGCTACCACATCGGTCTCTCCTTCTAGTGGAAAATAATACAGTTTTTTAGCTTGCCTATCTAGATACCACTCACCAGGTTTATCTAACATCATACGACCACCCTCTAGATAGTAATCATCATCAGCTTCAATAGCTCTACCACTTTTTTTTGTGGAGACAATCTTTTTGTTTTGGCTGTCAATACTGTCTATAGGCATATGATACTCCAACCATTTATTAAACACCACAGCTACGCCGTCATCTGCATCTTTCAGATAATGTTCATCCGCTTGACGATATGCAAAATCATAAGCACTATTTCGTCTTACTTCTTTGGTGTCTTCGCCTTGTGACATTGGCACTTTTAAATAACCACTGTTAGGTGTTCTTGCTTGAATTGCACGATGACTGTTTACCCATAACTGTTCAAAGGGAACATAACCTTCAAGGTTTGACAAGTCTGAAACTAACACCTTATAATCGTTTAGTTTGGTTTCTGTCCATTGACTAACTTTCAAGCCACCACTAATTATTGGCTTTTCGTTTTTGTAAGCACTGTACGTAATTGGGAATTCCTCCGTTCCAGAATCTTCAGCTGCCAACACAAAGGGCTTTGAAAGCTGATAAGTTCCACCTTGCAGATATACTGTAACAGCTTTGTCTAGCTTTTTGCTTTGCTTGAGTTCTCTTATGGCATTTCGTGCTTTTTCTAAGGTAGCAAAGGAACTTTTAACACTTTTCCCATTCTGTGTATCACTACCATCTGGAGAAACGTAGAACGCTATTTCATTTTTTGATGCCGTATCGGAACATGATACTGAAACAAATAGCATGCTTACCAAAAAGAGTAATTTTAATTTCATGGGTCTTGTATTTAATTCATCTCTATTTTGGATTCTAATACTTGTGGGTAGGTAGCTCCACCTCCTCTGGTTATGGAGTCTCCAAAGCATATTATTTTCTGGTTAGGCTTTAAAAAGTCATTTTCTTTTAAAAAGTAAAAGACAGTTTCACCTATGAAATGATACCCTAGAGTGGTAGGGTGTACACCATCATGAACACCACTATTTTTTTGATTTCTAAAGAATAAATCTTCGTTGTGTTTGGGTAAGTCCATGTCTGTGAAAACTTGATAGAGGTCAATGAATTTCAAATTATGGTCACCGGCCATTTGGGCAACTATGTTCCTAGCCGAATCAAGTTTAACGTTAGGTGCTGCGTCAAATAACTTCCTGTCGTGCCTTTCAAATAAATAGGTAGAATCTACAGGAGGGGAGGACATCAAAACCATGCTGCTACCTTTTTCTGTTATGGCTTTTACTATTTGCTCTAAATTCTGCTGATACTGCTGATAACTTATCATCTTTTTAGAGTTGAGCAAATCATTAGTACCCACCATCAAAATAACTAAATCTGGTTTTTTGCTTAGTACGTCATTCTCTAAACGAGCTAATAAATTATCGGTGTTATTTCCACCTACTCCAGCATTGATTAGCTGAGATTGGGCATTTTGATAGCTTCCGAAAAGAAGCAGTACGAAAAAGCATTTTATCAAATTTGACATGAGAATGACTATTTTACGAATTTCAAAACTTGCTTGTCTTTAATTAGCTCTTTTTTCAGTGTCTCATAATTGACATCATGAATACCCGAATCAGCATCAATGGCCAAGGCGGCTAATGTACCAGCACTTTGCCCTAGAATCATAAATACAGGTTCCATTCTGATGGAGCCGAAGGCTATATGAGAACTAGACACTGCCAATGGAACTAGCAAGTTTTTACATTCTTCTTTTTTTGGAAGTATGGTACCTAAATGAATCTGATATGGTTCTTCCGCATCTACCCCTAAATCTCCTTCGTTTTGTGCATAACCATCTTCCGTAATATAACGTTGTACATTATGAGAATCCATGGTGTATGAACCCATTCCTATCGGCTGACTCACTTTGCTTCTTCCTAAAATTTCGTTTTCAGTCATCACAAATTCCCCAATCATTCGCCTGGCTTCTCTTACATATATTTGGTAAGGCCAGTGACCATTGTCTACAAATTCATCTTTTGACAGTCCCCATTTGTTAATGTTGTCTCTATGTCTCTGTGGTACGCTTTCATCATGCCCCCAAAAATATAGTAAGCCTTTATGGTAGTTGATGTGCTCTTTAAGAATCTCTTTACGCTTTTCATAAGAGGCCTCTGGGTACTCGTAATTCATACCGATGGCATCAGAACTAAAAGGTCCCACATTATTTACATCTCTTTTCATGTTTGGAATTTTTCCTCCACCAAACATAGAATATCTGCCCGATTGAAATACCCTTCTTAGTAACTCGTATTCTGCAGGGTCATAGTTTTCAGGTTTTTCAAATGGCACTACATTGTCTTCGGCATTTGTGGTGCATAGTCTATAGTTATAGGCCTGCACTTTTTTGTCTCCTTGGCCTTGCTCCCCTGGAGGTTCTGTAGAGATTCTTGGTAAAACACCACTTGATGGGTCGCCTGGTATGATATATGGGCTTATTTTTCTGTCAGCAAAGTTGTGACTGTGGTGAAATATTTCTTTTTGAACACCATTCCATTCTTCGTTGTAAACACTGTTCGCCTCGCGACCTACATGATATTTTACGCCTGCAGCTGCCATCAAATCTCCTTCATAAGTACCGTCAATGAAAACTTTTCCTGTGTACTTTGTTCCATCTAACATGGTGATAGACACGATTTTGCCATTTTTCATCTCCACGCCGTTTTCACGGTCTAGCCATTTATCTCTTAAAATCTTGATGTCATGCTTCTTGACCATCTCTTCAAAGATTTTTTCTGCCACATGTGGCTCAAAAGTCCACATAGTTTTAAGGCTGTCGTCAATGGCTGTGGTGCCTTGCCCTACATTTCCATATTCATTTCTTGGTTGCCAGTTCCATGCTTCTTCATCTTGATAGTGCTCATAAACGCTTTGGTAAAACTCTAGAGAAATACCACCGATTACACTTTTATTACCTAAATCAGTAAAGCCAAGTCCGCTGGCTGACAAACCACCAATGTGCTTTTCTGGACATACTATTAAAACAGTTTTATTCATCCGCTTTAATTGCACTGCAGTGGTAATGGCTGCCGATGTTCCGCCATAAATAATCACGTCAGCATCATGCTTTTTGATGGGTTCAGAGCCAAAACATATTGATTGAACCAGGCTAAAAACTAAAGCTAATAGGAGTACGGATTGAAATTTTCTTATTTCTAATGGTAGGGCTTTCATTGTTTGTTTCTAGGGTTATTTATTATCTCTTATCTGAAATCGTATTGTGTTTTTTGACGCATCGTAACTTACGGTTTTTGCATTTTCATTGAGCGTGATGCTTTTGACTTTCTCTGCATTATAAAGGTTAATAGTAGCATTGGGCTGACCGTCAAACGTTATTTTCGGATTCTTTCCAAAATCTTCTACAAGTGTGTAATGTTTTGATAGCGAATGCAATAAAGTCTGAGAGTCTCTTCTCAAATAACTACCATGGCCAATGAATACTTCGTTGATATTATTGATATCAGTTTTGTCAGCGTTTTCGTCAAATTTTAGCACCGTTAGGTAGGCATCTGTATCCCAACCTTCTATACTAATCTGGCTATTGCGGTGTTTTAGGCGTCCGTCAGCTAGCAGGTTGAAGTATACCACAGTGGTTTCTCCTTTTTGGGTAATAGATACTTTTAAATAGTTTTTGCCGTAGTCACGCGTAATAATTGGCAGCTCGTTTTCATTTTCTAAAATGATGGCAGAAACAAATTTGGTACGAGCCGTTTTTTCAAAATGACTGATGGACCAATAAGGCTTGCTATTTTCAGGTTTATGGTCTTCATAGCCCATCTTTTCCGTTAGTCGCATGTTTTCAGGGAAGTCATGAGGACGCTCGCCACCCGGAGGGAAAGTCTCAGGAAATAGGGGACGTACTCTTATTTTGGCGTTTTCTTCTTGGATTTTTAAATCAATACCGCCTTTTAAGTTTGACTCACCGTTATAGTGCAATAGCCACTCAAATTGACCTGGCTCATAAGCCAATAAATCATCAATAACTAAAATGACATCACCTACCCAAATAAAGCTACGGTAGTTTCTAGCCAGAATATGGGAGTACGGACCTGTGGCATTAGCCAATAAGAATTTAAAGTCTTTTCCTTCAATGAGGTTATGAAGTGAGCCCGAATTAACACTTCCAAAATAGGGGTCATTTCTGTTTTGGGCTTTACCATCAAAAAAGACCACATTATGAGCTTCGCTTTGACAGTAATACACGGTATAAAGCGGACTCAAATAGCTGGCACTTCCTGGGTCCATGATGAGGTTTTTGCCATTATGAAATAAAATGTAGGAACCTGCATCGGCATGAGCGTGATTCCATGTAAAGCCTGATTTGACGGCTAACATGGTCTTATTATCATCCCAAGAATTTCTCATGGTAGCCCAGCCCATTTCTTCATAAAGGTGTGATTTACGGCTACTCGGTTCATAAGAATCACTCAGGCTTGGTAGATTGGGCATTAGTGCTAATGCCTCTGCAGATTTCCAATATTTAGATTCCTCGTTTTTTACTTGGTTTAAATACCAAGCGTACTGCTCTTTTTCAAAGCCGGCAGACCATAGAAGCTTGATTATTCGTTCGCCTGTGGCATGTACATTAGCATCCCCGAAGTTTACGGCTAAATCATTTTCGCCGTTGGTATAATAGGTGGTGTTGATGAAAAAATCCCCCAAATTATCTAGAATGGGGGATTGGTAGTATGTGGCTTCTGGCCACACGTTTTTATAGGCAGAGAGAAATAATAAGTATTGCGAAGCGGCATATTCCGCATAATTAAGACTTTCGTAAAAGCCACCGTCTTTGTCAAATGTTGGGGGTTTGTTTTGGAGAACGCTACCTGTGAAACTCATCCACTCCTGAGTATATCCTTCTGTTTCTTTAGCCCAGTTGATAGCTTCTGGTATTTCGTCTCTTACTGCTAAAGATGCAAAGCCAGACATGTATACACAGGCACTCCACCAGTTATGCCCCATGGTGTCAAAAGTGTGCATGTTTTTGTCAGGGTCTAACCAGTCTTCTTTTGCAGGTATTATGCCCAAGTCCACTATGCGTTGTGCTAGTTCTTTTCGCTCATTTTTTGTGAGAAAATCATAAATGCTATCAAATCCCATGGCTATGTCATAGCTGGTGTGTGAAGTTCCCAAACCTGCTTGCCATGGCGGGTCTCTTTGAAGCAATGTTCTACCTTCCCAAGTATTTTTAGAAGCATAGTCAAATAGAAGTTCTTTTAACCTGTAGGCAAACTTTTCTTCACCAGTTAGCCTATAAGCCAAACCTAACAAAAGACCATCTGAAGACCGGAGCTTTTTTTTCTCCAGTAATTCTAGGGCATGCTGATGCTGGTTCTCCCAGTTCTTTTTTACAGATTCGTTATTTTTTATTTGCTCTTTTAAGCGAGCTATATTTTCATCCGTATAGATTAGATATTTCCTGTTTTGGGCATTAGCCGAAAGCACAAAACCACAAAACAAAAGGAGTAATAAGCTTCTTAGCATAATTATAGATTAGGGTGTCATAATTCAAAAAGCAGAGCGTTTCTCCACTTTTTGCTGTATGCAATATTATCCCTTTTCTAGCCGCCAGCGTATTACTCATGTTTCATGAACTATAAATTATGGTTTATTTAAGTGAATTATTGCTTATTTAGCCATAGAAATCATTGGCAATGTTCAAAAAACGATTTTAGGTGGGCATTATTTGTTAGAGGGGAAGCCCTCTGGTAGCGGAGGTATGTTTAGTGCTTCTTTTTCATCTGGGATTCTGTTAGATGTGGTTTGCCTATCACCATACCAATACATGCCAACGCCATAACCCATTTCACAATCGGTCCAGCTCCAAACTTCCATGTCCAACTGTAATGAGGTGCCAAATGGCATAACATCCAAAGCACGTGTTCTGGTTTCAGTGCTATAACCTGATGTGTTTTTTTCTTTAGTCTGTTTGCGATTTAGTTTATTGTAAACATAACTGCGGGGCTGAGCATGGAAAGGGTGTTCATAAAAATCGCTGCTTCTTCCTCCCCAAGAATATGCGTAATAATCTTCTGTTCCTGTTCCAAAAATAGAAGGGAAACCTTCTCCATCTACCCATATTTTTTCATCGCCTTCTCCCCACCATTTTGCTACGGGATTCATTACGGTTAGGGCATCTCCTACGTAAACACCTCTACCCTTTAACGATATATAATTCCAGTCTGAAAACGGTCTGGTGGGTACAGGGTATTGTCCTCGCCATGCGGCATTGAAATACATGCTTTCGCTATCCCATTTCCAGTGGCCAATGTTTGCTTTTAAATCAAAGTTTATTGGTTCTTCGCCTAAATTAACAAGCGTGATTTTTCCAGATTTTTGGTAAGGCATCACCCACCTGCATGTCATGGTTCCATCTTCGCTCACAGATGTGTACCATCCTTGAAAAGGGTTTAGCCCTATTCCAGTTCCGAAGAAATCGCCTATTGGAGACCAAACTGTTTGTTCTCCGTCAAACTCTATTTTCAAAACTATGCTACGTGTTACCTCTGGGTTTTGATAATTGTCTAGCTTTAAACTAAGTTCTCTTATCGCTGCATTCCCTTTAGGTAAATTTATAGTTTTTTTTTGTTTTGAAGCTAGGTCGGCATTTAGGGAAATTAAATTCCCTTTTTCAGCACTTTGAGGGTTTAAAAGTTCTTGTCCCACTTTCTTAGTCAAACTCATGTTGGCATGGAAATCCTCTATTGTAAACGTTTTTACTTTGGTTTCTTCGTCGTAGGCTCTGTAAGTAAACTGATAAAAGAAAGGTCTGGCATCAGTGGTTATTTTGCAGCTTTTGGCAAAGGGAATAGGGAAAAAAGAAACAGACGAACGCAAAGATTGATGAGCTAAAGGATAGGGAATAAGTCCCGTGCCGTCAAGCAAGCCTAGCATATTACCTTCCATAACAGGCTCTGGGTTTCCGTCTAAGTAAATTTTGATTTGAATATCGGTGTTGGGTTGGTCAGGACTTAAAAAAGGCATCCATGAACGGACAATTGCTCCTGGGCCTTCGTGGTCCATTAATACCCATTCTTTTTGGCCATTATTTTCTTCTATTCTAATGAAATTATGGTCTTCGTCTTTGCTGTTGTAATCTTTATTAATAAACCAGCCAACTGTATCCGCAGGTGTCGTGGAGGCTCTGTTATAACTACTTTCCTGCTTTAACCTAAAATTGGTAGCAGGAAAACGAGCTATGGCATCTCTATTTACCATGTCGTTTAATAAGGATTTTATGGAAACAGTGCTGTTGTCTTGGGCAAATACTCTAGTGGTAACTGTCAATAAGATAAAACAAAGAAGTGTTTTAATGGGTAATGTATTCATTTTACTGATTTTGTGTTTTTACTAAATCTATTTACTGTTGTCCGAGTAAATTTAAAAATGTTTTAAAAGTGTTCAATGAAAGCCTTTAAGGCCACTTTTGATTCAATCTCAAAATCGATCCCTACCTTTTTTCTCGGCTCACTTTCCAGTGGGGAGGCTTGCAGCCCGCATTCATTTTTTTTCGAAAAAAAACGAACGGCAGCGGCCGACCGTCAAAAAAAACTGCACGGCAGCGGCCGACCGTCTGTAAACTCGCACATTCAAAAATTCTTATAACGATAAGTATCTGATTTTATCATTGCTAGAGAATTTTGCTTGTGCTCAAACAGTACAGGCTGATATAAGGAATTCATTTTATTTATTTTTCTCAGTGGCTAATAAAATCTATTACTTACCAATTAAAATAATTTCCTCTCCAGGCTCGGTATTGATATCATATAAAAAGAAGGTTTTTAAAGACAATTCTTTTAGCGTAGCCGATTCTGAAACCAAAGGCTTTTTGATTTCTGGTAGCTGATAAAAAGGGTTTGAGTTTTTAGCTTCTGCTATACTCATGCTACTTCCTGTGTCGAGGGTCAACTCGCTGTAAGAACGAATACGACAATTACCCCCTAGTTTTGATTTGATAATGACTTTGCTCAGTTTTCCATTTTCCCATTCCATGGAGCTTATTTCAAAACCACCTCTTGCACGAAGTCCTTTAACGTTTCCTTTTTGCCATGCATCAGGCAAAGCCGGAATCAAATGAATGGCTCCGTCGTGACTTTGGAGTAGCATTTCAGTTAAGCCTGAGGTAAATCCGAAATTTCCGTCAATTTGAAACGGGGGATGAGCATCTAGCATGTTTGCATAAGTTCCTCCACCTTTTGGAGAGTCTGGGCGACCAACTAATTTGATTTGCTCCTGCATTAATTTATAGGCATGATTTCCGTCTAGCAGACGAGCCCATAAATTGATTTTCCAGTTCATTGACCATCCTGTAGATGGGTCACCTCTTTGAATTAAAGTGTTTTCAGCTCCTTGGAACAATTCTGGATAATTGTAAGGCGATATTAGATTAGAAGGGTAGAGGCCATACAAATGAGATACATGACGGTGTTTATCTTCAGGGTCATCCAAATCTTGCATCCATTCTTGCAGCTGATTGTATTGACCTACCTGCATAGGCGGCAATTTTAATAAAGCTGCTTCCATCTTTGTTACCAAATCAGCGTCTTGGTTAAGGAGTTTGGCAGCACTAATGGTTTTGCTAAGCATATCAAATACCAGCTGATTATCCATGGTAGTTCCTGCTGCTATGAATACATTCTTTTTGCGATTTTTAGGTCCATGCTCAGGAGAAATGGAAGGAGAAACTACTAACCAACCATTTTTAGGCTCAGGTGTTAAAACGCTCAAACAAAATTCCGCAGCTCCTTTCATGGCAGGATAAACAGATTTCAAGTAATTCAAATCACCACTAAACATGTACTTATCCCAAAGGTGCTGGCTGAGCCAAGTTCCTCCTGTTGGCCACATGCCCCATGTAGCACCATCTACTGGTCCGGCTATTCTCCACAAGTCTGTATTATGATGCGTTACCCAACCATCGGCATCATACATCACTTTTGCTGTCTCTTTACCTGCTTCTGACAAGTCTTTTACCAATTCTATTAATGGATCATGCATTTCGGATAAATTAGTGACCTCGGCAGGCCAATAGTTCATCTCCGTATTTATATTGACCGTATAGGCACTTTTCCATGGCGGCACTAGTTGATTATTCCAAACTCCTTGCAAATTGGAGGCTTGTCCACCAGGTTGAGAAGAAGATATTAAAAGATATCTACCATATTGAAAATATAAGGCAGTTAAGGCTGGGTCATCACTTTTACTAAAGTCTTTAATTCTGACATCTGTAGTTTTTTGAGCGGACTCTGTGCTACCCAAATCTATGGAAACTCTATTGAAATAACTTTGATAAAGGCTAGAATGGTCCTTTAATAAATCATCATAAGCCTTCTTTTCAGCTTTAGCGATATACTGCTTAGCCAAGGCATGAGGGTTGGCACTGATGTCTTTATAATTCACAAAGTTAGTGGCTACAGAAATATAGAGCGTTACACTACTGGCATCTGATACTACTAATAGACTGTCAGATGAAGAGACTTTTCCTCCATCAGGTACAATTTTCACTCTGGAATCAAACTCCACTTCTCCTTTTATGGGTGGAGTACCTTCTTTTAATCGTCTGTTTTTGTTATCACTGCCGTAACCTGTCATTACCATAGTATTATCGTTTTCGGCAAACAGAGAAACTTTAGCAGGCTCTGGGCGGTCCATACTGGCAGTGAAATTGATTTTTCCCTTTTGGTCAGCTGTCAATCTCATGACAATCACTTGGTCTGAAAAAGAGGTAAATATTTCACGTTTGTATTTAACCCCATCAGCGGTGTAAGTGGTGGTGTTTAGTGCTTTTTCAATGTCTAATTCTCTGTTGTATTCAGAATAGTTACCATGATTGGCAAAGTTTAGTCGTAGATTTCCCACCGTTTCATAAGGCATTCCATGAGACGTTTTGGAAATGAAATCTTTATTGGCAATAGCGTGGGCTTCGCTATATTTTTCTTCAAAAATCAGTTTCCTAATGTTAGAAAGAGCCCCCTTAGCGGCAGGATTGTCGTTTCTGTGAGGCCCGCCAGCCCATAGTGTACTTTCGTTTAACTGAATGTTTTCAAACTCAGGGTTTCCGAAAACCATGGCCCCTAAACGTCCGTTTCCCAATGGAAGTGCTTCATTCCAGTCTGCAGCTGGAGCATCATACCATAGCTTTAAACTTTTATGAGTAGTAGTTCCACAAGAGTTTAGAAAAACAGATGCAACTAGAGCTATTAGGTATTTGAATTTCATATTTAAAAATTGACTTTAAATTTCTTCTGTTTATAATCTCTGGCAGCTGTAACACTCACGGTTTTGCCTTTATACTTTTCAAGTGATTTATTCAAATCACTTATGTATTGAATGGTTTCTCCATTTATTTCTTGAATTACCCAATCTTTATCCAAGCCAGCGTCTAACCACATTTTCCCTTTCTTTGCATCTATAGATATTATGTAACAGCCATAGTCATATCCTCCAGTGGCGTCTATAAGGTCAGGGTCTTCTGCAATGTTTATTAATACGGCACCTGCTAGTTCTGCCTCAAGTGCTTTTTTAGTATTTTCTTCTTTATCGCCTAAGTATGTTCCAGCTATTAGCGTATTATACCAACTTGGGTAGGATACTTCTTTTACTTTGGTGAAAGTGGCTTCTGATATGAACCCTACGGGGAGTCCATCAGCAGTAAATGTTTGAGCTTTAAGAATGGCTGATTCTTTTAATGGCATAGCTGTGGTATATTTTAGGCTGTTCACTGTTGGCACGGAGCCATCTAAAGTATAATAAATTTGCTTACCATTTTCTGCACGGATATCAGCTTCTAAACTGACTAAGGTTTCTTCGGAGAAATCGCCGCCATAAGGAGTAATACGGGTCATTTGATGCCCAAACTTATCCATAGGGAAGTTTTCAAAGCCAAGTTTTAAGGCAGGAGAGTTATCTTTTACCTGAAAGTTTCCTTCTTGTGGATTGATGAATAGTGGGTTGGCAGCTGTGGCGTTTAAATCGTAACCTTTCTTTTGCCAGTCATTAAAGTTGACACCTGTTGTTACTTCAAAATTTTCCGGATAATTAATGTTCCAATAGAGATTATTGTCATAATGTTTACTCCACGGTCTGTCGGTAGGTAAGGCCACATCTCGTATGAAGTTTTTGGTAGGTTCTTCTTTTCCTGGAATGGCTCCAGAAATCACAAAAATGTTTTTATAAATCTCGTCTTCAGAGTCTTTTGGCCAAACGTGCCAGCCAAGCGGAACCGCACTTACGGTGATGTTATTAAACACTTTACGGGCCATGCCATCTCTTAATTTGATGGTGGAACCAAGGTTTAGATTGTTGTAAATTTCAAAGTAACTAGAGCCATCATCCAAATCTATGGTCCAGTTTCCTGCACTAATAGATTTTCTATAATTGGCAATTCGGTTGTTTCTTATAATGACATTGTCAATGGCATCTAGTTTGGTCAATTCTTTTAAGAAATGGTCATCCAAACCTCTTGAGCCTCGCCATTGACGTTCGCGTCCCCAAGAGTTAAAAGGGCCATGTTCGCCTGTCTCTCTCACGGTTTCCCAAATGTCATTGAATTCTATGATGTGTCCGCCCCAAGTACCGTCGTTTATACAAATGCCTGCTCTGGGACAGTTGTAAATGGTATTATGAGATGCCGTTATTTTATGGCTCATAGAAATAAATACACCCGCTACTTGCTTTCCGTAATCTCCAAAATCGTGCATGATGCTGTTTTCTACGGTACAGTTTTGAGGGTAATCTGGTGATTTTGGGCCTGGTTTTAAATCCATTCCCTTATACATTTCTTCCCAGTTTTTGCCCAAGATTTCTTTATCGTCCCAGGTTTGATAAAAGCGTACGGCGGATGGTAAACCCACAAAAGCCACGGCACTTTCACCCGTATGTACAAAGCGACACGAAGATACTTTGTTATGACGATTGTATGAACTCATAAAAACGCCATTGCCACCTAGGTATTCAAAATTACAATTTGTGACTTGGCAATTTTCAGCTCCTTCCATAAATACTGCTCCACCACGATGTATAGCCCAATCACCACGAGCCATTGGCTCATAAGTATCCATAAAGACACTTAGTGATTGGGTAAATGTGAATCCATTAAAAGTGATGTGTTTAACGGGCTTTTCTGAACTTCCTTTTAATTGGATCAGGTCTTTTAAAACTGGGACTTCTACCAGAGCGTTGTTCAAATCAGTTCCTTTCTCAGGATAATAGTAAAGCAGGTTTGTTTCTTTATCAAAGAACCACTCTCTGGCCACATCTAACTCTTCAAAAATGTTATCAATGAAAAACCAAGAAGCCTTAGTTCCTTTGCCACCAATTCCGTGTGAACGCTGCAATTGCCATCCGCCCTCATTAAGATAAACTTTCTGTTCGTCTTTATTTACACTATTTATCTTGTATTGCATGTTTCCCCAGTTATGGCTTTGGAAGGCATGCACAATACCGGTTTCTGGATTCTTCCAGTCTTTATTTGTAAACGTATCTGGATTATAAGAAAACCATTCGTCATAGCGGCGGTCTGTTCCACCCGAAACTTGATGGTAACCTTTGCCACCACGCAAGGGGTTCTCATAATCATAGTTTGGAAAACGTGCTCTGACTTGTCGCGTACTATTAATAAATAATTGGTCAAAGTTTAGACCAGAGGGCAATTGTGCTACAAGAATGCCATTTTTATATGGTTTCCAATTAAGGTTTTCCAGTTTCTTTGAACCTTTTATAATCACTTTTGCACCCGGTATGGTAGTAAATGTGACTGGGAATTCTTCAGTACCTGAATACGCTGAACTTAAGGTAATAGTTTTATCAAGGTAGTATGTACCCTCATTGAACCAGACAGTTATTTTTTCTTGCCCTGCCAATTTTTCTACCTCCTTGATTGCCCTTTCAAAAGTATGGAAGGGGCTCTTTTTTGTTCCTTTGTTTAAGTCGTTTCCACTTTTTGCAACATAAAAGTCATGTGCTTGACTCAAATGTGTTAAGCACAAAAGAGTAAAAAGAAGTAATGTTTTATTTAATCGGGTCATGCTTAGTAAACGTGTTATTTTTTTAAGAAGACTTCTGCTGGTATTACCTTATTAAATTCCTTGATTTTAATATCACGATAGAAAATCTCTGCTGTTTCAGACTGGAATCCTATGATTCCTTCTCCAGGAGTAAGGTTAAATGCCATATTTACGACTTCTCCATTTAATTTATGAATGGTGTACTGGTCGCCCATAACAATGATTTCGCAATGATTCCATTTATCGTTTAGGGCCTTGTAATTCTCTGTAGGTTTAGCAAAGTGGTACCATTCCTTTTTGTTTTTTTCTAGCTGCCCTCCATCATCTGGGTGTAAATATGATTTACCGTCTGCTGTAGTGTACCAGTCATAATCTGCTCCAGGGGACGTATGAAGTCGCCCGTGTAGTTTTTATCTATAAGATGATCATAACGAATTTGATATTCTATGCCTACAGGCCAGACGGCATCATCAATGACGTGATAGTAAACACCTGCATCGTACTGCCATCTGTCAAAATTGTTGGTTATTTTACTTCCCCACTTGTATTCAAATCTCAGTATGTACTTACTATATTTCTTTTTGGTATAAAAAAGACCATGTGTAGCGTTTTCTCCAGTGTTAAGATTTAGGCTGTCTGGCATGTGCTTAAAAACGTGTACTATGCCATCTTCAATCGCATATACTTCCTTTGCCATTTCTTCATCTCCATTTCGGAGCTTCAGATACCAACCATCAAAGTTTTTTTCATTAAAGATTTGGACAAAGCCTTTTTCTGATTTTTGCTTTTTTTGTGCGGTAACGGCTATGGGTAGTATTACTATCCATAGAAGAATAGCTAGGTTTATTTTTTTCATTTTTTACTAATGCGTATTCTGCATTTAAATTGAAATAATGCTTTTCTTTTAATCGATACCTCAAAATTAGGTTAAGCCATAAAGTATCTCAGATGCATTGTTATGGTTGATTGATTTTGAAAATTCTTGAGAATTTTATTTATCCTTTTTACCAGCAAGAGCTTGTTCTTTCTAGCGATTAGGCTATTGACACATAACAAGAGGCGAGCCCTCTCCATAGGCAAGAGGGTCGCTTTGTTCATTTTTGTCAATTCATGAATTGTTGCAGAAGTTTACTTCGATGCTAATTCTAACTTTAAGACGGTCACATTTGGGGCTAAAGCTTCTTTAGGCACAGAAACTAAAATTCCTTTAGGAGTAAGCTCTGTTTTTAAATTGGATTTTTTCCCTGTTAAAAGGCTAGCCTTCTTTATTTTGATGTCTTTGTTAAGTAGAATTTTCCCGTTTTCAGGTAAATCAAAAACGTGAGCATAAATCACATCACCTTTTTTGGTGTAACGACCCCATTCTGGTCGCTCATAAGGACTTGCCGATGCACCGTAAAGTGATTCGCCGTTTGTGTCGGTCCAATCTCCCATATCGCTCAGTCTTCTGATACTTTCAGAAGGGAATCTCCCGTAGCCATCTGGTCCAATGTTTAATAAGAAGTTACCGCCTTTAGAAACAATGTCTACTAGTTTTTGAATAAGGTCTTGACTACTTTTCCATTTGTGGTCGGATGGTTTGTAGCCCCATGAGCCATTCATTGTCATGCACGCTTCCCAGTCTGAATCTATTCCTGTGTCTGGTATTTCTTGTTCTGGTGTACCAAAGTCACCTGCAAAATCACCTTCCGTATCCATGCCTGCCATACCGTTACGACCTTTGTCTACTCTATTGTTGATAATGGTGTTTGGCTGAATCTCACGAATAAAATCATAAAACTCTTTGCCCATTTCAGTGGTATAATCGGCAATCCAATCGCCATCAAACCAAACTACTCCTATGTCGCCATAGTTTGTCAAAAGTTCTTTTACCTGAGGTTTCAGATAGTTTTGGTAATACTCAGGAAATTCTGGATTAACCACTGTTTGGTCTTTCTGTCCGGCATTATAGTTTGGAAACAAATTTCCTTGAGCTTGTGGATGATGCCAGTCCACAATAGAATGGTAGAAACAGAATACAATATCTGCTTTCTTACAAGCATCTGATAATTCTTTGATGATATCACGCTTAAACGGCGATGAATCCATGATGTCATAGTCTGAGACCTTAGAATCCCATAGTCCGAAACCATCATGGTGTTTAGACGTGATGACAATATATTTCATACCCGCATCTTTCGCCATGGCTACCCATTCGTCGGCATCAAATAATTCTGGATTAAACATTCTAGGAAATTTCTCATATTCCTCAATGGTATAATCAAGCTTGTCCATGGCCCACTCAGCTCCACCACCAGCTATTTTTTCACCTCGTTCTCCGCCAATAATGGAATAAGCACCCCAGTGAATGAACATTCCGAATTTGGCATCTCGCCACCAAGCCATACGCTCGTCGTCGTTCAGTTTGGCACTACTTTGTGCAAATCCAACATTGGTGCTAAAAACAACCAGTAGGAGAAGTGCTAATTTCTGTAAGTATTTCATTTTCTTATTTAGTATTAATAGTTATTTTCTTTTCTGATTGATTACGCATGATTAATAAGTCCAAATTGTTTGTTTCGTTGTCTAAACTAATTTGGAAAAAGTCTTTGACGGTTTTGACTTTCTTGCCTGCAGCTTCTAGGATAACATCACCTTTTTTCAGGCCATTGTTTTTTGCGGCTGGGCTGTCTTTTCGAACATTGACAAGTATTACACCTTCCGCTGTGCTTAAACCATAGGCTGATTGTTCTTGCTCTGATTCAACACTTTTTATTTCGTTTCCAAGCCATGCCACTTTTAAGGCGGCATTTTTTATGTTTTCAGCTTGGTCTTCACGTTCGATTCCTTCAGGAGTTTTTGCAATGGCTTTTAGTGCTGGTTTTTGCACCCCAAACTGATGCATAGGAAAGTTCTTGAAGCCTATTTTTAAGGCAGGAGAATTGGCAGCTACAGAAAAATCTAAGTTTCCGGGGTCTTTGAACAGAGGGTCTCCAAAAATGCTGTGCTCATCTCTGTCATAAAGTTGAGATTTCATTAGAGCCAATTCATTTGGGAATAAGTTATAATCCAGTTCTTTTCCCCAGCCAGATAGTCTTATGTCTTTGTAGTCACCTACTATATTATGCTTGAAAACGTCTTCACTGTTTTCAAACCAAACATGTGGATGCAAGGAATTATCAACTATAATGTTGTTTTCTACCACTCTATTGAATCCCTCACGGAGTTTTAAACCATTGTGAAGCAGGAGATTGTTGTAAATATGGTAGTTGGAAGAACCATCATCTAAATCAATATCCCAACCATGGTCGCACCTGAAACGGTTGTTTCTGATAATGGTGGTTTTTATGGCATCCCACTTATACATAGTAGGATTAGCAGTAGTAATGCTATCCATCGTATTTCTATTAGGATGCCAAAAACGGTCTCTACCCCACGAGTTAAAAGAACCATGGTCACTGGTTTCTAAAACGGTGTTAAAAACGTCATTGAATTCCAAGATATGGCCACCCCAGGTACCTTCACCAATGTTTATGCCCGCTCTAGGTACATCGTAAATGCTGTTATGTCTAACCGTGATGTCCATCGCCATAGAAATTTGAACACCTGCAGTTTGTTTCTCTATTCTGCCGATTCTGTAAATGAGATTATCTTCTACCAAGCAGTTTCTTGGGTATAACTCGTTTTGTGGTCCTGAAACGGTGTCCATCTCATCAAGTGGTACAAATTCACTATAATTAAACGAAGGCGACCTAACCGCCGATGGGTCGCCAATAAACGATATGGCACTGGCACCACATTCATGAATATGATTACCTCTAATTACCAAGCCGTCATTATATTTGCTGGCCATGATAACGTTACCACCTAGATTGACAAATTCGGTATTTTCAATCTTACAGTTTTCGGTACCTTCCAGAAATAGTACGCTGCCTCTATAAATGGTCCAATCACTTCTTAAAAGAGGTTCAAAATCCTCCATGAAAGTTCGTTTGGTGTTTTCAAAGGTCATGCCGCTAATACTCACATCTTTTACCGGATTTTCTAGTGTACCCACTATTTGAATTAAGTCTTTTAGCTGTGAGACTTCAATTTGGGCTGCCTTTAAATCTATGTTTTCTTGTGGCCAGTAATAAAGCTTATGCTCTAATTTGTCCAAATACCATTCGCCGACGCTATCAAGTTCTTCAAATACGTTTTCAACCATCCTGAATTCCTCATGGGGTTTAGAGTATCTGTTATTTTGTTGGCCGCCTTCTAAAATTGCAGTACCGTCTTTGTTTATGCCCGTAATCTTAAAATGGAAACCACCCCATTTGCCCTTATGCAGAGCACTAAAGAAAGCTCCTTCCGGTTTTTTCCAAGATGCCAATCGTTCCTTAGAAATGGCATCTTCGGTATATCCTTGCCAATAAGCCGCACTTTCGTCATAGTTTGGATACCGAGCCAAAATTTGAGCTTTGTCATTAACCACCAATTGGTCAAAATCTAGACTTTCAGGTACAGACGTCACATAGATGTTATCTGTATGTTTTTGCCAGTTGCCTGTCAAAACTGTTGAACCTTTTATTTTAACATCTGAAGCACTTGATCCTTTGATGGTTAGTCCGCTTAGTGCAGCAGGAATTATGATGGGATGAGTCAAATAATAGTCTCCTTTTGAAATGGTAATACTAATGTCAGCGTCAGGTTTGTTCGCCCTTATTTCATTGGCTTTTTTTACGGCACTTTCCAATCCTTCGAAGGGTTGTTTTTTTGAGCCAGTATTTGTTATTTTTCCGTTTTTAGCGACAAATAGATTTATACTGTTTTTTTGAGCAGTACATGGCACGGTCAAGCCTATTACCAAGAAAATTAAAACTAGGTTTTTCATATAATTATAGCGTCGCTTTTCCTTTTAAGATACCAAGAGATTGTAAAAAAACATCGGCTTCATGCGTTGTTTCTATGTAGCATCTGTCATTTTCCTGTTTTCCTTTATTGAAAAATCCATGAGGCTGGTCTTTGTAAATAAACACATCGCACCTGCTTCCTACCGCTTCCATTTTCGCTTTGAATTCATAAGCAGTGTTTACAGGGATTAATTTATCCTTGTCGCCTAAGAAGAAAATGGCTGGTGGAGCTCCTTTTGTGATATTATGCATAGGTGATATCTCTAAATAGCGTTCGCCCATTCTTTTATGTTCAAAACCCGTAGGACCATTGTCAATTACAGCATTATATAAAATGGAAGCACTGGCTTTGGAGCTGACAGATAAATCATCGGTGTCTTCATTTACACCAGGGAGCATGCTCACAGCAGCAGCTAAATGCCCACCTGCAGATCCGCCTGCAGCTACCATTTTCTTGCCATTTATGCCATATTTTTTGGCATTGCTTCTTAAGAACCGCATGGCAGATTTTGCATCTTTTACAGATTCATAGGGCGTAGTTTTATGCCTCGATTTTACGCGATAATCTACCAGTGCAGAAAGGACTCCTCTGGTGGCAAAATACTTAGCTTGGTCTTCAAACTGTAGAATAGTTCCGCCGTTCCAACCGCCTCCAAAAAAGAATACGATGATAGGGTATTTCTTGTTTTTTTGATAATTGTCAGGATAAATCAACCTTAGCTTTAAAGTATCTCGGTCTACTATTTTATAGGTGATATCATTGGCTGATTTATCTTGTCCAAAGAGATTACTCATGAAGAGCAATGCAGCTAGAAATAATGTGATTTTCTTAGTCATATTAGTATGTTATTTCAATCTTTTCGTACGCTTTTTCTATCTTAAAGACTACTTGCTTATCGTCATTTCTATTGGTAGTTCCTTTTCTTGTTTTTATCAGCTTATCTGCATCATCATAAAATTTGATGAAAGCCTCACTGCCTTTGGCTAAAGGCATGTTAATGGTAATAGGCTTATCGGTAGAAACTGAAAAGCCGCCTTCTTTGCTTTCTAAGGTAAGTGTAAAGGGCTCACCAGAGGAGACAATATCCCAACCCATGTTTTCATATTTCTCCATTCCTGAGAGAAATAGGAAATCTAATTTATTATCAATGTTTGATTGACGAGTGATTGAAAATAGACCTCTTTGGAAAAACGATCTTTCGGCAGCTACAGCATTTTCTGATGCATTTATTACTAATCTATCTACCGTTTTCTTATCGTTTAGCAATACATCAATTATTTGTGTGTTTGGGTATTTAGCTAGGGAAGAATAGCTAACATTTTCAATTGGGTTATCGCCGTTTTCAAAGTATGGATTAAACACTACCGCAAATGGATTTGACCAAGCAGCCTCATCTCTTTTTAGAATTAAAGTTGGCAGTGGTTCGTCTACAATTTCTGCCGGAGCAGTACCAGCACTAAGTGCATTTGATTTAGGGGAATTGACATCATATACCGTTTGGTTTGGACTGCCTTTGACCCATAGTCTCATCAAATTGTCTGGACTTTCATTGCTTTTTAAGCGAAAGAGTGCCTGAACATCTTCTGAGTAAGCTATCTTTTTCTTATCTGTGAAATAGTCATATCCTGTTAAATCGCCTTTTTTAGAACTTAAATCATCCGTTGTTGTCAAATTTAGAGGCTGGCTTTTTGAGTTAAATACTTCAAGCGATTGGCCGAGGTTATGATAGATGTATTCATGTTTTTGGGTGCCATCGTTTTGTTTCTTTGAACGAAATACATCGACAATATAGGGTTTCGCAGAATTGGACTTGATAATGGCGGTAAATCGCTGTTGGTCAGAAACAGTTTCTGGCTCAAAGAAAGAAACCTTGGAAAAGGTCAATTTATCAAAAGAAGGCGTTTCTCCTACTTGTGGATAGAAATTATCCAAGGTAAAAGGGTTATAAGTACGCATGGCAGCATAGTCAGACTTGCCATCTACCACCACGGTATTGTGAGCTGGAAACCTAGCATAAAAATCTCTATGATCTTCATGCCAATAACTTGGACCTTTGCCTAAGTCTGGTCCTAAAGCGTAATTATTAGCAAATAGCTCTAAAGAAATGCCATTGGCGTGAGCGTGATTACCAAAGGAGCCAACGGTCGATATCATGACTGCATCATCTCCCAAGCCCATCCTTTGGTTAAACATGCTGACATTTGGAGCATAAAAAGTAGGCGAGGTTAAGCTTGGTAACTCCTTCTTAGAAGAAGGCTTTAGCTCATCCACATAAAAGAATAGCTGGAAGTAATCTTTTGCTTCTCGAGTATATAATTTATCAGAAATCATTTGGTCCAATAAACTAGATATCAATGCCTCTTTCTCCGTACCATTATACTTTTGATAATTTGCTATTAGTAGCTCAAAGTTTTCAGGAGGAAGTATTTTATGATTAGCGTCTCCAAAACCTAGGGTATAGCCAGAGGGGAATAAATATTGAAATGAGGCCAATGCTGCCTTTTCAATGATAGGATAATTTAGGAATTCGTTTTGATTGGTGGCATTGTCTAGCAGTGTCATTATTCTCAAAAGCGTAGTAATTACATGAACAGAGTAGGAGGGTGATTCTGGCCAAATGCCAGTTTCGAAATCATACACCAATAGGGATTCTTTTATAGAGAGTTGTCTATCAGTGGAGGTAGTAAAAGTGTGATCTAAGAAATATTCTCTTCCTTTTCCATTTTTATAGTTTTTATTGCTCTCTAAAACCAAACCGATGTAAGTCAAAAAGCGAGCTTGGAAGAGATTCCAGTTATTGTCAGGTATTCCTTTTGTAATAATTTGGTCACCCCATTTTTGAAAAACTGCAATGGAATTATCCAGGTTGGTATTTTTGCTGATCAAGTAATCATGCATAAAATCATAGGTGGTAACTAATGAGACCACTATGCCTTCGTGTATGACTTCAAAAGTAGCAAGCCCTGAGATGTCATTTTGAGTAGAGTTTTCTAAGTCTATAGGAGCATCTCTGTAATGCATGCCATCCATGTAGGTTAGGAAAATTGGGGCTGCCAAGGCTGCATATTTTTGTTCCTTAGTTAGCCAATACAAGAAAGCGGCATCTTCAGCGATTTCCATAATCTGCTCATTGATTTTTTCAATGGCAAAGCCAGCTTTTGAAGGGTGAACCCATTCCTGCTTTTTAGTTTTTTTATGTTCTAGATACAAGCCTCTCGGGTCATCTAAATAAGGGATAACATCGGCTAGTTTTGGTCGATTATAATCGGTAGCCCAGTCTCTTGTGCCTGAGTACCTTACTGTAGGTACTGGTGCCGAGCCTTCAGAATGGGAAAAATTACCACCTTTTAAATAGACTTTGTCATGTTTGGTTTTCCAGTTCATTTGTAATCTAGAAACCAACCATTGTGGGTCTTTTTCTATTAAACCTAGGTATTTCTCTAGGTTCTCTTTTTTCTTTTTTACCAATTCATTTTTCCATTCAACCTGCTCTAATGTTTTAAGAAAATGGGCCTTAGAAGCATTATTGATATAAATTCTAGGGTGCTCGGTGCTTTGTGCTATTGATGCAGATACATTAAATAGCAAACTTAAAGTGATTAATAAATACCTTTTTGACATGTTATACTTTTCTAAGGTTTGGTGTTGATTGTTATTTAATAACTATTTGGTCTATTTGAATGGCAAAACCATTATTACTACGCACGACCAATTCTAGTTTTGAGTCGGCTGTGACTTTTAACTCTTCAATTTTTACATGGGTTCGGGTGTTTACTGCTGGGTCATCTGTGTAAATTGTTGCAGTATATTTCTGGCCTTTCTCCAGAAAGGAGAAATCTAAAGTTACTTTACGCTCTTCTGTACCATTAATACCACCAACAAACCATTGCCTGCCCTTTTTTCTTGCTATCACGCCTATAGCTCCTATTTCTCCAATAAGTACCTTTGTCTCATCCCAAGTAGTGGGCACAGCATCAAAAAAAGCTAATTCTGGTTCGACACCGATATGTCTACTGTCTCCCCATAAACCATCTGTTTTTTCAGGCGAATCTAAAGGCTTGTCGTACCAGTATAAAAACTGTAAGGGGCTAAATAAACAGACGGTTTTAGCTAATTGTGAGGCTCTAGAGCCCATTTTGTCTACTCTATTGTTGTAATAGCAAACGGTGTTATCAGCGGCACCAGCAAGCATCCGAGTAAACATGGAGATTAATGTGTGTTCATTAGTTACACTAGTTTCATCACCCGCTATTCCTTCTTGGGTAAGTAAATTAGGGTACGTTCGTGAAAAACCTGTAGGCCTGTATTCGTCATGAACGTCCACTATCATTTCATATTCAGCGGCTTTTTTTATGGCTTCATGTAACCAGCTTGTGGCGTTTTGGTCGCCTATTCTTACAAACCCAAACTTTATTCCTGAAACACCCCATTTTTTAAAAAGTGGTAAGACTTCATCCAACTGTTTTTCAAGTGCTCTCCGATTCACATACAGAATTACTTTTATGTCTTTGCTATCTGCATATTTACAGATAGATTCAATGTCAAAAGGTCCTTTAGTTCGTTTTGGGTCTGGCGTAATGGTGGTAGCATCTGAGTTGTCATACATTTCATTTCCGTACCAGCCAGCATCAAACAATACATATTGCATATTATGCTCTGCTACAAAATTTATAGCGGCATAACCACCTTCTGTAGTCAGCGTTGTTTCTCTTAAAACTTTCCCCGGAGTAATCCATGACTCATCTTTGATTTTAGAAGGGTCGTTTAAGTTTTGAATGACGTAATTATTTTCTAAAAGTTCGCCTTCAGTTTGAGCTATCATAATTACTCGCCATGGAGACTGGAAGGGTAGTTGCTTATAGACTTTAGCCCCTTTTTTTAAATTCTCTGATATTATGGCACCTGTTATGGTGTCTTGTTTTTGTGTTTCCATTTCCCCATCAAGAGTAGACAAAATACTAAAGGCGGAGGTGTTTCCTTTGGTGTAACTAAGCCGAGCATAATTTATAAGTTTAGCTTCTGCTAATGCCACTTTTAGTTTTTCACCCATATCTATTAAAAGTGGTCGCTCACAGCCTTCTTCTAGCTGGCTTAAAGGTATTTTTTTGTATTCCCCTTGTGCTGTCAGGACTCCTTTTTCACGTTTGGGTGTAGACCAAACTGGATAGTCTTCTTTGAAATTATAGGAGATTTTTTCTTCAAGTCCGATTTCTGAAACACCAGTTTGCTCTGGAATCTCATAGGAGAATGCTATCCCTTCATTATAAGCTCTGCAAATAAGGTTTACATGAGCTTTTCCTTTTTTTAGATAAACCTTTATTTGATTATAGTTGTCGGGAATGGTATTCAATTCAGCGAAAGTAGAACTCCACTCTTGGCGAATAGAAACCTTTTCTGTTTTAAGAATAGAAAGCTTCCCCTTGAAGTCTAACTCTTTCGAAATTAGGGTTAAATCGGATGGTAAGACAAGTTCTTGTTTATTATTTAAGATAGAAAAGTGGATGTTATTTTCATCTTTTAAGCTTATTAGCTTAAAAGTTTTACTACCGTCAGGAGAGCTTACTTGAATGTAATCCGGCCTTTGTATTCCTGAAACCAATGACAGAAATAGGCTAATACCAAGACCATATATTTTTAATAAATTACTCATTCTTTAATCTTTTATTGATTCTAAGGTAATGGTTTGATATTCTGTCGCTGGTACTTTGAAAGAGATATAAGCTTTTCCGTCTATTATGGCTCTGCTTCCGTTTAGTGGTTTCATGCCAATATTTAATAATGGTTTTCCTTCCGATAGGATATCAGGGAAGGTTAGTAGAATGGCTTCATCGCAGCTGAGCATCATTTCATTTCCAAAAACGAAAGCTGCGGAGCCTGATTTCTTTCCAAGAATTTCTATAGAATAGCCGTCTTTTGAAATTCTTTTTCCTGCTCCTAGAAAGAGGGTAGTAGTTGAATTTTCTGTACTGGACAGAGCGTAGGTTCCTTCAAAAGAGATTCCATCATGACTATAAATGTCATGTTTATCAGAGGAGAAAACATAATCCGTTCTATGGTCTAAACTTTCTATTTTTAAACCAACAAAAGAGCTCTCATTATTACCCGATTTAAAGTTTTCAACGCTTCTTATTGTTGCCGGCTCATTTTCAGAAGATGGCTCGTAAACTGTTACAAAGGGCTTAGTCCATGCTTCTCCGTATTGCCTGACGATGGTGGTTAGAAGTGGGTCTTTAACTATTTCATCAGGAATTACATTATGTCTAAATGCCTCCGATGGTGGGGTTGATACTTTAAATATTTCTCGGTTCTGATTTCCTTGAACCCACATATTCATCTTGACTTGTTCTTGTCCGCTTAGGTTAAGGCTATAGGTAGCTTTGAATGGCTTGTCAAATGCAGTAGAGCGTTCTTCATTTAGATAATCGTATGCTTTGATGTTACCTTCCTTAGACGTGAGTTTTGAACTACTTTCTAAAACTATACTTTGATTATCAATAGTGGTGAATTCTAGTTCTTGTCCAAGATTATGATAAAAATAATCGTGGTATTTATCAGCACCTTCTTTCTGTCTCGACCTAAAAATGTCAATGTAATAACCAGTGCTTTCGCCAGTTCTCACAATACTCATAACACGATTTTGGTCAGCATTGGTACTGGGTTCATGAAAATACAGATCAGAGAAGTTAATATTGGGATAAAAGCCCGTCTTTCTTTCAGAGGAAGGGTATAAGGAGTTGACTTCAAATGCATAATAACTCCGCATCTTATTATATTCCGATTTCCCATTAACAGACACGGTATTATGTGCTGGGAATTGAGAATAGTATTCTCTATAATCCGATTGGAAATAACTAGAACCTCTTCCGCCTTCTGGACCTAAGATGAATCCTTTGCCATAAAGCTCCATGGCTATGCCATTTGAATGTGCGTGGTTGCCTAGTGAACCAACTTGTGAAACCATTAAACCATGTTTTTTGTCAAAGCCATTTCGCATGGCTATCCAACTTACGTTTGGAGCATAAAATGAACTTGTGATATAATCTTCGGGCTTTGCGGGTAAAATGTTAGCATCTAATGCTACTTTGGAATCATACAAAAACTCGTTAAAGGCATTTTTGCTTTTACCATGTTCTTGGCTCTTACCTTCAAGCATATAAATAAGAGAAGTGAATTCATCTTCCTGCTCACGGTTTTTAAATTGCTGGGCATTGCTCACTAAGTCTAAAAAGGCTTCGGTTTCCAGTGGTCCATAATGTGAGTCGCCAAAGGCAACAATCGATTTATTTGGGTACAAATACTGCGGCATTATCGCGACTGCTTTGGGCAAAATGGGCATGTAAGGTAATATGTTTATTGACAATGCCTCTTGAATTGTTCTTGCCAAATGTGTATAGCCTTTAGCCACACTGATAGCATAACCAGCACTCTCATTCCAAATGCCATTTTCTTGGTCGTAACCAGAAGCCAAAACGTCTTTAACAGACCATTGTCTGGCTTCGGTTTCATTAAAAACCCGATTCAGATAATATTGACATCCTTTACCATCAGAATAAGCACTGTTATCATCAAGAACCAAGGCTAATTGAATCACAAAATTGGCCTGGTGTAGGTTCCAGTTATTATCTGGAACACCATTTTTTATGATAATTTCGGCTAGCTTTTTTAGGGAAGAAGTGTAAACAGGAATTTGCTCTTTTTTGTTTTTTTGAAGGTAATCGTAAAGGAAATCATAGGTTTCAGCCAATTCGTCCACGATATTTTCCTTAATCACTTGAAAAGAGGTGATGCCTATAATGTTTTGGATATTACTTTTTTGTAGATCTATAGGTTCATTTCTATAATACAAACCTTGCATATAAACATCAAAAAGATGTGTGGCTAATTTGGCATAAGCTTCATCACCTTCAATAAAATAGACCAATGCGGCATCACGAGCTATACCCAGAATATTCTCATTGGTATTTTCAATAATGCGGCCTGTTTTTGACGGAGGTATCCAGTCCCATTTGCCTGTTTCTTTATGTTGAACATACATACCTCGCTCATCTTCCAGATAAGGCTGTGTTTCTTCTAATGAAGGCGTTTTATAGTCTGTCACATAGTCTCGCTGCCCTGTAAATCGGACAGTTGGGACTGGTGCATAGCCTGTGGCGTGCGAATAAAACGCTCCATCTACATAAACCTCCTTAGCATGAGTTTTCCAATGCATCTGCATACGAGATGATAGCCATTCTGGGTCGGTTTTATATTGGATGACGTATTTAGAGATTTTACTTTTTATACCTTCGTAAGATTCTTTAATCTCAGAAGAGCTTTCTAATTGTTTACGAATATCCGCTTTGTTCCGTTTTGATGAAATTAACCTCGGGTGATTCCGCCCAATGCTCTCTGGAAAAATAAACTGAGCCTTTGAGGTTTGCTTTAAAAACAAACTTAAACATACAAGTAGTAGTAATCTCATTTTTTATTCCGTTTCACGTACCCAAACATGGCTTCCAGCCAACAAGTCTTTGTATTCGGCTTCAAATTCCTTTTTAATTTTTTTGAAAACTTTAGGCTCTTTGCTTGACAAATCTTCAGATTCTGCAAAATCACTTTTTAAATTAAACAGTACAAAATCTGTTAACAGGGCAGCTTTGACAAAGTCAATGTTGCCATCATATAAGTTGTGGATATGAGGTAACTCCTCATTTTTCGCGACCAAACGAGCCATAATTTTATAGTCGCCACTTCGCATGGCTACTCTATGTTCGTTTATGGCGTCATAGAATGCCCATATCAAAGGTTTACTTCTCTTAAATTTGCCTTTATCCAAAAGCGACTTAAATGACTCCCCGTCTAATTTATTTTCAGGCAATTTGGCTCCTGCCAATTCACAAAATGTAGGTAAGAAGTCTAAAGAAGAAACTACGGCATCTGAAGTGCCGGTATAAGTTTCTTTGCCAATCCACTTCATTACTGCAGGCACTCTAATGCCAGCTTCGCTGGTCCATAGTTTTCGGCCTTTAAGACCAGCAGTAATTCCGTAATTCTTTTTTGCACCTGGGTATCTGTGCAAAGTTTCTGGCCCATTATCAGAACTGAAGACTATTAAGGTATTGTCAATGTTGTTTTTTTCTAGATAAGCAAGCAAACGGCCAACAGCAATATCTACATTCTCTACATTGGCAAAATATTCTGCCTCTTCTCTAATGTCGGTGTATTGAAGGTATTTTTGAACCAAGTTTTCAGGCGACATTACTGGCTCATGTGGTTCATGAAAGGCCACTTCTAAGAAAAAAGGATTGTTGTTCTCTTTCTTTTCTAGCCAATCTATGGCCTCATCAACTATTATTTGGCTACTAAATCCTATTATCTCACCGACCTCTTCTCCATTTCGTACAAAGTTTTTAGGGTTTTTATGGCTCGGACCGGCATTATTATGTGTTGCCATCCAATGGTCAAAACCAAAATGGTCAGGTTTTGGCTGGGCATCCGAATTGAACTTTGAGCTTCCGTGCCATTTACCGACCAAACAAGTGGCATATCCTACTGTTTTGAGCAAAGCTGGTATGGTTTGCTCATGGGCTTGCAAGTGCACCAGATCTCTGATATCCTCACTTTTGTTTGGTGCTGGAATAAAGTCATAAATGCCTGCACGGTTTGGGCTTCTTCCTGTCAATAAACCAACACGAGAAGGAGAGCACACGGGTGCTGCGGAATAGAAATTAGTAAGCTTTATTCCTGTAGCTCCAAGTTTATCTAGGTTTGGGGTTTCTATAAAAGGATGTCCGAATGAGGATAAATCACCATAGCCCAAATCATCGCAAAGCAATACTATAATATTAGGTTTCTTGGCAGCCGAGTGTGGCTCTTCTGATAAGGTAGTTTCTGTTGAATTAAATGAGAAACTAATAAGAATACCTATGAATAAAAAATATTTAATTACGCTTATGTTCATTTTTCTATAATTGTTAATAGGGTTAAAAAGTAACAAATAAATATCGGTTGGCTCACAATGGAATTTCCTTTGTATACCTCTTATGAATCATAACTGCCCCTATTTCTTTAAAATAATGACTTCTAACTCTTCCAAGGTTTTCCCTTTGGTTTCTGGCATCATAAAAGCTACAAAAATCAATTGCAAAACCATAGTACCCGCAAAAACTAAGAAAACGACACCGGCACCAATGTTAGGATGATTGAATAAATAGGGTATTGAAGAAGGTATTATGGCAGCCAAAATCCAGTGTGTGGAACTTCCAAACGCTTGTCCAGAAGCTCTTAGGTGGTTCGGGAAAATCTCAGATATAAATACCCAAATTACGGCTCCTTGACCTACGGCATGTGCGGCAATAAACAAAAACAAGAAAATTGGCACTGCCATGCCTGTCCAGCCCAAGAAGAACGCAGCTGAAACAAGGCTTAAGGATATAATGTATCCTGCAGAACCGATATACATGAGCGTCTTTCTGCCGAGTTTATCAATTAGAAATACGCCTAAAAGGGTAAAAATCAAGTTTGTGATACCAATTCCTACGCTGCTTAAAAGTGCAGTGCTTTCACCTAAGCCTGCTTCTTCAAAAATCCGTGGAGCATAATATAGAAAGGCATTTATTCCAGATAACTGATTGAAAAAAGCAATGAGAAAAGCCAAGGTCAATGGAAACCTATATTTCTTTAAGAAAATGTTTTCTGTGTGATCACTTTTATCCGAATGAGCATTTAACTCTTTCACGAGCAGATCTATGTCCGCATCGGGTTCTATGAGTTTTAAAACTTCTCTTGCTTCAGCTTCTCTACCTTTTGACAATAACCATCTTGGGCTTTTGGGTACCTTCAGTGTAAAAAGTACATATAATAGGGCAGGAATGGCTTCAACACCCAGCATCCATCGCCAAGCATTTTCACCCAAATTGCTTAAGAGGTAGTTCGACAAAAAAGCAATCATGATTCCGAATACGATGTTGAATTGATACATGGCCACCAAACGTCCTCTATTTTTTGCAGGGGCTATTTCAGAAATATAAGCTGGTGCCGCAATGGTGGAAGCACCTACACCCAAACCACCAATAAAACGGGCAAAGGCAAATACGTAAGGGTCATTTGCGAATGCGGAGGCGATAGCGGAAACTGCAAATAAAATTCCGATGACAATGAGGGTGTTTTTACGACCATATTTGTTGGTCGGAAAGCCACCAAAAATGGCTCCAACCACAGTTCCCCAAAGTGCCATTCCCATAACTACCCATCCATGAAAAGAATCCGAAGATTGCCATAAGGTTTGTAGTTTTTTGTCGGCTCCAGAAATAACGACGACGTCAAATCCGAATAAGAACCCTGCTAGGGCGGCAGTAATTGACCACAGTAAAATTTTTCTATTCATTTTATACTTTTAGGGTTACGAGCATTAGTAAATACTCGTTTTGTCTCGATTCAATATTTCAATTCTTTTTTTGACTTGTTTTAAATAGCCCATTTGTAACGCAAAAAACTAGTGTTTTCTGTGAAATTTTGAGGCTATTCATTCGACTTCAACCTTGAAAATATTTTACGATATTTTGAAATATTTATATTGTTACAATATTAAAAACAATTGCTTTTGAGCAGTATAAAACATGATTCAAAGCGTATAAAATATAGTTCTTTTAAGGGTAAAGACTTATAGAACACTAGTTTTAGTAGATTAATATGCATGAATTGATAGTGTCAATCGGCTTGGATTGTAAGCTTAAAGCTCCTTTTTATGAAAAATGAGCATGAAATGATTAATATGACATCATAATTTAAATGGGTTAAGGTCATTGTTTGTTAATCTTGTGATGTAATTAAACAATCCTATCGATACGATGATAATAAGCGTTAAAAGCATCATGATTTCATTTCTTTTCTTAAGCCTAAAATCAGTAGCATTTTCATATGACACAGGTATAACTACAAAGAATTTAAAGTCGCCAGATGGTAAAATATTGGTTAGCATTGATAATCAGTCGAGCGGGTTTTATTACGCGATAAATGTGAACGGGAAATCGATGGTTTCGAAATCTGAAATGTCAATTTTCCCAGATACGGAGGTCAAGATTTTAGAGACTTCTGAGGCAAGGGTGCATGAAAATTGGCGTCCAGTCTGGGGTCAGTTTAGCGAAATTGAAAATAATTATCATGAATTAGAAGTTTCACTGCTTTGTGAAAAAATACCCGTTAAACTTTACATTAGAGTGTATAATGGTGGCGTGGCATTTCGGTATATCGTTGAGGATATTGCATATAGTTTAAAGCCACAGTTTTTTATGGAATATGGATTGTCTAAAACGAGCCATCTTTATTCACCTGCAGGAGAGCGTAAACCCATAGGTCCCATTGGTCTATCTACCTCGCCAGATTCCTTAAGCAAAGCAAAGTTATTGATGCCATTGCTGGTTGAGGCTAAAAATGAATATTTTATTGCTTTGCTTGAGTCGGACTTGGCAAGTGCTCCAGGCTTTAACGTGATTGATTTTAAATTTGATAAACGGAGAGATAAGCTAATCGGGAAGAATGATTTTGTCGAGCAAGAGGGTAGTTTAGTCACTCCCTGGAGACTTATTTTGATGGAGAAAAATATAGGCGACTTAGTGACCAATACCATACCCCTTAATGTGGCCGCAGCAAATAAAATTGAAGACCCTTCTTGGATTAAACCTGGTAAAACGCTTTGGGACTGGCGAGTACATGGCTACAAAACGGCTGACGGTTTTACGTATGGTATAAACAATGCCAGCTATTATCGATTCATTGATTTTGCGGCTAAAAATAAAATCGAGTATTTCTTAATAGACGATTCTTGGTACACAGATGTCAAGAAAGGGCATATAGAAATGTCTGATAAACTGGATTTGGAAAAAGTGTCTGCATATGCGAAAGAGAAAGGTGTTTCTTTGATTTTGTATTACGATAGGCACAAGGGCATATATGGTGATGAGGAGCTTTTTCCATACTATAGATCGCTAGGAATGAGTGGTATTAAATATGGCTTTATGGGAAAGAATGTATCGTTTTCAAGAGAAGCTATTCGTTTAAGTGCTGAAAGTAAAATGCTTATAGATTTTCATGATAATCCGGTACCCTTTACAGGTATGACCAGAACTTACCCTAATGCTATTTCCAGAGAGTATTGTCATGCACAGCAAGACTCAAGACGTGCTTTTACGCCTGAAGCATTTATCAGAATGGCCCTAATCAATGCTTTGCAAGGCCCATTAGATATGAATAATGGCATTTTTGATATAAGGGGAGTGAATGCTGGTAAAAGAGAGAAAGGCCCTAAGGAATTAAATTCTCTGATTACTACCGTTACTGCCGAAGTGGCCCGAACATTAATTATTTTTAGTGGCCTTGTTTGTATTCCTGATGCTCCAGAGGCCTACACCGAAAAGTTAGATTTATTCGAGTTTATTCAAAAAATGCCAGTAGGACAATGGGATGAGAGTAAAGTCATGCATGCTAAAATGGACGAATATATATCAACAGCCAGAAGGCATGGAGACGAATGGTTTATTGGCTCGGTGCATAGTAAAGGAGGAGGTTTAGATTTAAATCTGGACTTTTTAAAGGATGGGCAAGATTACTTGGTCACTTATTATGAAGACACCGAAAAAACAGACAGTAGGACAAATCCAGAGGCGTATCAAATACGAAAGGGGACTGTTAAAAAAGGAGATGTCATTCATACAAAAATGGTAGCTGGTGGAGGACACTGCATGTGGATTAGACCAAGTAATTAGTATTAAAATCTAAAGAATGAAAGGAATAAGATTATTGGCCCTATTGTTTGGCATTTTCGGCATAAGCGAAAGTGCGAATGCTCAAGAAGGCAGACCGACAACACCAAAAACGAAAAGCACCAATCTGAAATTTCAGTACGTAGAAATAAGTGGTATTGGCAGTGATTTACGCTACAACCGAAGAGATAACAGCGACATTATAAAAGTTGGCGATACCTATTATATTTGGTACACACGTATGGATAGTCCAGTAACTTCTGGCTATTGGGGTACCATTTGGTATGCGACCTCTTCAGACGAAGGTTTCATTTGGGAAGAACAAGGTATGGCACTGAATGTTGGAGAAAAAGGTGCCTTTGATAGTCATTCTGTTTTTACCCCGAATGTTTTGGAGCAAAATGGCAAATATTATTTGTATTACACTGCTGTAAAACCTACCGAAGGAAATGTCAATAATGAATTTGAAGCGAATTCAAACAATGACTTCACAGCCATAGGTTTGGCTGTTTCTGATAACCCAAATGGTCCTTTTATTCGAGCAAAGCAAAATCCAGTTTTAACTATTTCTGATACAGCAGCAGATTTTGACAGTTATAGGGTGGACGATGCTAGTTTATTGGTTCGCGACGGTAAAATATGGATGTATTACAAAGGCAGGTCTGCCAGTCATGGAGAAAAAGGGCCTGGACTAACACAGATGGGTGTAGCCTTGGCAGTCAAACCAGAAGGTCCGTTTAATAAAAATCCCAAACCCGTTTTAGACAAAAGCCATGAAGTCCTTATTTGGAGTCAAGACGCAGGCGTGCTATCCTTGGCTTCTTTTAGTCAGCGTATTTATTTAGCTGCCGATGGATTTAGTTTTAAGCCTCTTTTTAATAATCTGGTGGACATTCCTAAAGCACCTGGTTTATATCGGCCAAGTCTAACAGATAGTTCTAAAAGTGATGATTTTGGTAATTGGGGAATTGCCATGGTTCAAAAAAACAAACAGACTTATTTAATCCGATTTGAAATGAAAAATGAGTAGTGTCTATGAAAAATATTAAAACAAGTTTAACCGCTTTTCTACTCATATTTATCTTGTTTTCTTTTAAGGGAGAATTTAGAAATCAAGTGGAGGAAAAAAAGCCCAATATTGTCCTTATCGTAGTAGACGATTTGGGATATTCTGATTTGGGTTATAGGAAGGAAAAGAAAGGAATTCAAACACCTAATATCGACATGTTGGTAAATAATGGAATGATGTTTACAGACGCTTATGCGGCTGCACCCGTGTGCTCTCCTACGCGTGCCAGTCTTATGACAGGAAAATCACCAGCGGCTTTAAAGCTAACCTGCCATATTCCTGGGGTTACAATGGAAAAGTATTTGACCAATTCAAACAAAGGAAATAAGTTAAAGGAGGCTTATTTTATGGACCATTTACCTCATGAAGAGATTACCATTGCCGAAGCTTTGAAAAATCAAGGATATACCACAGGCTATATTGGCAAATGGCATTTAGGGGGTGACGGCTCTATTTATACCCAAGATGGCATCGTAAATCAGGAGTACTTGCCAAATGCTCAAGGGTTTGATGTTAATATAGGCGGCTGTGCTTACGGTCAGCCTTTTAGTTATTTTTCTCCATATAAAAATGGCACTATAAAAGATGGTCCAGAAGGCGAATACCTTACCGACCGATTAGGTGAGGAATCGATGACTTTCATGGAAGAAAATAAAAATAAGCCCTTCTTTTTGAATTTTTCAACCTACACTGTTCATACCCCTTTGGCAGCTCCAAAAGAAAGCCTAGAGAAATATGGAGGCAATAAGTATTTCGCAATGATAGAAAAGCTTGACCAAAATGTTGGGAAGCTAATGGACAAATTAAAGGAGCTAAATCTGCTTGAAAACACGATTGTTATTTTCTATTCTGACAATGGTGGTCTTTGGGGAAATACTCCGCTAAAAGGATTGAAAGGTACCCTTCATGAAGGAGGAATCCGTGTTCCAATGATTGTCAATTGGGCTGGGAAAGTGAAAGCATCTACGATCAGTGATACCCCTGTTACGAGTGTCGATTTTTTTCCTACCATCCTGGAGTTAGCCGGAGGTTCACCTTCAGATTATGCTCACTTAGAGGGACAAAGTCTGTTGCCCTTATTTTACGGCCAAAATACATTTCCGGAAAGGTCACTTTATTGGCACTTTCCACACCATAGAAAAGAGGGACTCTCCATGGGAGCTGCCATTAGAAAGGGTAAATGGAAATACATATACCAATTTGAAACCGAAGAAGCGTTTATTTACGACTTAGAAAATGACCTAGGAGAACAGACAAATTTAGTACTAGAATATCCTGCGAAGGTGAAAGAACTATCTTCTGAATTAAAACAGTGGCAAAAGAAAGTTAATGCACAGATGCCAGAATTGAATAATTAGAAAATCGGCTTCTGAGCGAATTTTAAGACGCCGTTTTGGCCCCTTTTTCTGCCTGTTCTATGTACTGACTAGGCGTAAGTTTAAATAACTCACGGAAGGTTTTACTAAAGTATGCCGTTGAGTTAAACCCTGCCATGTAGGTGATTTCTTTGATGGAATACTCATTTTTTAGCAATAAATCAGAGGCGTATCGAAGGCGGATCGTTCTGATAAAATAGCTCGGGTTATTTCCGGTAAGTGCATTTATTTTTCTGTAAAATTGAGAACGCCCCAAATGCATATCTTTCAACAGATCCTCTTGTTTAAAATCAAGGTCACTAATGTTTTTCATAACTATCCGTGTTGCCTTATCTAAAAAGGCCTCGTCTAAATTATTAGTGGTGACCTCTCTGGAAGGGAAAACGCCTCCTATTTCAGAGAATCGCTCTCGCAATCTATTTTTTGCAACCAATAAATTATTTATTCGCGATCTCAAAACATTTATCGAGAAGGGTTTTGAAAGGTAACCGTCGGCTCCATTTTCATAACCTTCAATGCGATCTTCTTCTAATGTTCTGGCTGTTAATAATATGATTGGAATGTGAGATGTCTCTAAATCAGTTTTCATCAATTTACACATCTCAAAACCATCCATTTTAGGCATCATGACATCCGAGATGACTACATCTGGGTGATATTTTTCAATCATTTTCAAGCCTTCTTCGCCATTGACAGCCTCCCTAATTCTGTAAGAACCTTTTAAGTCATTCGTCAAATGTACCCTAAGCTCTTTATTGTCTTCCACGATGAGGACAATCGGTAAATTTTTATCGCTTATTAGTTTCGTATTCGGGTCATCGCTGTTGTCAGACGTGGTGTCGTTTGATATTAACATATCATACTCTACGGCTCTCATAGAATTTATGAGATACTCATTTTTGATATTTTCTACTGTTTTTGGTTTGGATTTAACATCTAAAGGAAGTTTTACAGTAAATTTTGTGCCTTTTTTATGTTTGCTGTCTATGGATATTTCGCCACCATGAAGTTCTACTAATCCCTTTGTGAAATTTAGTCCAATACCCGTTCCTGATTTTGTTTTGTCGATACTATAAAAACGTGAAAATATGTTTTTCTGCTGGTCTATGTCCAATCCAATACCAGTGTCTTCCACAGTTAATAGGATGTAATCTGACATTTCTTTCTTTTTAAAAGAAGGAAATTTAGAAGTACGATTTGGAAGCTTATGCTTTTCTACAGATACCGAAATTGTACCTTCACTGTTAGTGAATTTTATCGCATTTGAAATTAAATTCGTAATGATTTTTTCTACTTTATCAAAGTCAAAAAGGCAGTTGATACTCGCTGGATTACTTTTAAATGTATAGTGGATGTCTTTTTTTAATGCTAAGTCTTTAAACAGTGAAAATATATCCTGACTAAACTTCACGATATCTCCTTTTTCTAATTGCATGGGAGACATGCCTACATCCATTTTTCTGTAATCCAATAATTGATTAACTAAGTGCATTAACCGTCTGGCACTTCTTTGTATAGAGGTTGCGGAGGCTTTTATAGCTTGGGGGTCGTTACCAAAATTAGATAATATTTTATTTACAGGATTTAAAATAAGGGTTAGTGGCGTTCTAAACTCGTGAGATACATTCACAAAAAACTCAAGTTGTTTTTGGTCTAATTCACGCTGCTGGCCTTCTCTTACTTTAAGTGTATAGTAGTGCATTATCGCCCACAATAGGAGTGAACCTATAATAGCATAAAACAGATAAGCCCACCAAGTTCGCCAGATTGGCGGAGTGATTTCAATATTTAGATAGGCGGTTTCGGCCGATTCCCAGTCTCCTGTGGTCGTGGCTTTTACTTCAAAAGTATAATCCCCAAATTCTAAATTAGAAAGATTGACAACTCTGTTGGAACCCAAATTTATAAATTCATTATCCAGCCCTTTCATTCTATAGGCATACTTGACTTGCTCAGAGTTATCAAAATGTAGGGCCACAAATTCTAAGGAAATGTAATTTTCATTATAGTTTAGGGTAAGGTCTTTAGTTTTCGATATTCCTTTATTTAAAAGGATACGACCATTTATAGTATCACCAGCAGAAACGGTTTTATTATTTAGTTTAAATTTTGTTATCTGCGGGTATACCGTGTCCGTGGTCGAAGTTTTAATGTCGTTGGGATGGAAAATATTAAATCCATTTATACCTCCAATGATGATACGTCCATCGCTAGTTTTTTCAATAGATTTGCTTTGAAACTCAGGCCCCTGTATACCATCATGGACATTAAAGTTTTTGAAATTATCTGTTTTGGGGTCTAGTAATGATAAGCCTCCTTTGGTGGTTATCCATAGCTTTTGGTTATTATCCTCTTTTATTCCTAAAACCAAGTTATTAGGCAAACCGTTTTTAGATGTGTAAGACTTCTCAAGTTTCAATTTAGGGTTTAGCTTATAAACACCATAGTCTGACCCTATCCAGATATTCCCTAAATCATCCTCGGTTACATAATTTATTCCGGCCCCTTCTAAATTATTTTCTTTGATAATTTTAAATGATATGTCCTTAGGAATATAAGCTTCTAGTTCATCTAATTCTACATAATTTAAGCCTAGCGATGTACCTATAAATAGACGGTTTTTAGAATCAATAAACGTACAGATTACCGAATTACTTACTAAGCTTTTCTCTTTTATATTGTTGTTTTTGTAGGTAGTAAAATGATTGGTTTTCGGGTCAAAAAGGCTGATGCCCTCAGTTCTTAAGCCAAACCATATCCGTTTTAGATTATCTTCGGTTCCTGTCCATACGGAACTTTGACCTATAGACTTCGGGTCGTTTAAATGATGTAAGAAAGTTTGAAAAGTATTGTTTTTCGGATTGAATTTGTTTACACCTCCGTCCAATGTACAAACCCATATGCTTTCGTCGCTACTTTCAAAGGTGTAGAGGATTCTATTGGAGCTCAATCCGTTGGGTTTACTTTGGTAATGTTTAAAAGATTTTGTTTCTTCATCAAATAGGTTGAGGCCACCGTTATAAGCACTGATCCATATTCTTCCTTTAGAGTCTTCTAAAACCGATTGTACTATCTTTTCATTCAATCCATTAGGGTTACTGGCTTGGTAGTAATAATGTCCAAAAGAATAATTGGTAGGGTCTAATTTGCTTACGCCTTTATCGTAGCTGCCTATCCAGTATATTCCTTTTTTGTCTTCGAATATTTTTGCGGGTTTGTTGTTGGGAAGCGAAAAAGGATCAGAAATATTACTTTCTATATGTTTTTGTAGCAGAACTTCGCCTTTATTTTTTTTAAATAAGTATAAACCAAATGCATCCGATGAAACCCAAAATAACCCATTATGATCTTGAAAAATGTCGTGAATGGGAATGGTTTTATTAACCAAAGAAACATGCTTAAACTCGTTTTCTTTTCTATTCCATAAAATTAGATTAGAGAGGTCATTTCCTATCCAAAAATCTCCATCAGCATCTATAAAAATCTTTTTGGGTTTGTGATTGAGTTCATAAGACTTTTGTTTCTGAATCAATATTCTGTCAAAATTATCTTTTGAGGGATTGTATCTATTTAAATGTTGGCCATTCGTTCCAATCCAAATCTTGTTGTCTTTGTCTTTTAAGATAACACTTACGTTATTGTCGTCTAAAGATTTGAGGTTGGTTTTGTCGTTTATATAGTATGCGTATTCATAGTTTTTGGCGTTAGCACTGTGATCTCCTAAATCAATTTTAATGATTCCATTATTAGTGGCTACCCAAAGTTTTTTAGTGATATCGTCAAAGAATAAGTCGTTTATGATTTTTTGAGTGCTATTGGCCAGTGATATTTGGCGGTAAAGATTTATTCGAGTGAAGGTATTGGTTTGCTTATTATATAAGTTCAATCCATTGTTGGTGCCTATCCATAAATTACCTTCACTGTCTTCTTCTATGGCATTAATTCTGTTATTACTTAAAGTTCTGGTGTTGTTTAATTCTGATCTAAAAACTTCGAATTCATGGCCATTGTATTTGTTCAAACCATCTATCGTTCCGAACCATAAAAAACCATCTTTGTCTTGAAATATTTCAAAGCATGTACTGCTTGAAAGGCCATTATAAGTATCTAAATTCTCAAACTTTAAATTATTGAATTGCCCAAAACAAATTATGCTTGGTAAAAAACAAAAAAGAAAAAAACACTTCCTTAAACTCATCTTATGCTCAGTTGAGTACTCTTAAAACATTTGATTGATAGTGATTTAATGAATGACTATAGCCCAAATCTACGCCTTAAAATCGAATGGTGTTTCACCTACTCGAAGCTAAGAGCCCTTTGAAAAACGTTAAAATCGGAATGTTTTAAAGAAAAAATTATAGGGTTAATTAATAAATACTTACTTAAAGATGGTGTTTAGTAACGAGAAGTCCTTCAAATTAAAAAAGATAAATCATCTTTGGGACGAATTGCGTTCAATAAGATTTGTATCCATAGTAATGGTTTCAGCAGTCAAAATACCGTCTTGTTTTTTCATGTTTTTAATTAACAATTCCGTAGCCTTAATTCCCATTTCAAAGCCGGGCTGGTCTATCGTAGTTAGGGTAGGGGTGATAACATTAGAAACGGGTTCATTGCTAAATCCTACAATGGCTACTTCTTCAGGAATTTTGACGCCCATGTTATTTAATAATTTTATGGCTCCAATAGCCACTTGATCATTGGCACAAAAAATACCGTCGAAGCTTACCTTTTTATCTAGAAGGTTTTTAACGAGGTCTTGACCATCACTTTCCATCAGTCGGGAGCTTATAACATTTTCCGCTCTAAAAGGGATGTTATTCTTAGATAATGCTTCTTTATAACCCCTTAAACGATTCTTGTATATTTCTAACTTTTCAGGGCCAGAAAAATGCACAATGTTTTTACAGCCTTTAGAAATTAAATGTTGGGTGGCGTCATAGCCTCCCTTGAAGTCGTTTATAATCACGTTGTTATTCCCCGCTATGTCACAATGTCTATCAAAAAGAACGTATGGCACACCTCGGCTCTTTAAGATTTGGAAATGGTCATAATTTGACGTTTCCATAGAAATGGAAATCAAAACACCATCCACCCTGTTGGCGACCAGGGTTTGTATAATAATTCCTTCCCTTTCTAGCTCTTCTAAAGATTGACAAATGATAACACTGTATCCTGCGTTATAGGCTGTTTCTTCTATACCCTGAATAACCGAAGAAAAAAAGTGTCTAGATATTCTAGGAACCACCACACCAATACTATTGGTAACGTTTTTTCGCAGGTTTGAGGCCAACAAGTTACGTTGATAGCCCATGCTTTGTGCCATTGCTAAGATCTTCTCTTTGGTCTTCTTTGTGACCCTAGGGCTGTCATTCAAAGCTCTGGAAACCGTAGAACTGTCAATGTTTAAACGCTTAGCAATGTCATGAATGGTAACCTTGTTTATTTCCATCTGAAATTGGATTGGTCTTTTAAGTATCAGGCAAATATACAACAATTACAAAAAGCCAATCGATTGTATTTTATATTGTTTTCTTATATTTACGTTGAAATTATAAAAACAACAAAAGAATGAAAACATATTATACGGCCAGATACGCTGCTTCTCCACAGGATGTCAAAACTTATGATACCTCGAAATTAAGAGACGAGTTTTTAATAGATAACTTAATGGAGGAGGATAAAATAAATTTAGTGTACTCGCACTACGATAGATTTATTACGGGAAGTGCCGTTCCTACGAATACCTCATTAAAACTAGAAAGTATAGATGCTTTAAAGGCGGAGTATTTTTTAGAAAGAAGAGAACTTGGAATTATCAATGTAGGAGGAGCAGGCACAGTTACCGTGGATGGAACTTCATATGCTCTAAATCATAAAGAAGCTTTATATGTAGGTAGAGGAAATAAAAGTGTTGAATTTTCAAGTGATTCAGCGGATAAGCCTGCTATGTTTTACTTAAACTCTACGCCGGCACACAAAGCCTTTCCAATAAAGAAAATTGGACAAGACGATGTTGAAGTCATAGAATTAGGTTCTCCAGAGACTGCTAATGCCCGTACTTTAAGAAAGTATATCGTTAACAGTGTTGTGGATGTTTGTCAATTACAGATGGGAATGACGACACTGAAAGCAGGAAGTTCTTGGAATACCATGCCTGCTCACGTGCATGACAGAAGAATGGAGGTTTACTTCTACTTTGAAGTGGCAGCAGATCAAGCCGTATGTCATTTTATGGGTCAGCCTCAAGAAACCCGACATATTTGGATGGGTAATAATCAAGCCGTTATCTCGCCACCATGGTCTATTCATTCAGGTTCTGGTACTAGCAGTTACAGTTTTATCTGGGGAATGGCAGGCGAAAACCTAGATTATGGAGATATGGATCATTGTAAAATTAATGAGTTGAAATAAGCGATATAAGAACAATCATGTCAATAAAATTATTCGATTTAACAGGAAAAGTAGCTTTAGTAACGGGCTCAACCCACGGTTTAGGTATGGCCATGGCCAAGGGAATAGGGAATGCAGGTGCTAAAATTATCGTAAACGGAAGTTCATCTCAGCAAAAGTTAGATGACGCTATTCTAGCATACAAGAAGGAGGGGATTGATGCATATCCAAGCCTTTTTGATGTTACGGATGAAGAAGCGGTAAAAGCGGCTATCGAAAAGATAGAAACAGAAATAGGCCCTATAGATATATTGGTCAATAATGCAGGAATTATTAAAAGAACCCCGATCGTGGATATGGAGGTCTCTGATTTTAAAGCCGTCATTGATGTTGATTTAGTAGGTCCTTTCATTGTCTCTAAACATGTGGTTAAAGGCATGATTTCTAGAGGTGGCGGCAAAATAATCAATATCTGCTCTATGATGAGTGAATTAGGAAGAGATACGGTAAGTGCTTATGCTTCGGCCAAAGGGGGCTTAAAGATGCTGACGCAAAGTATGGCTACAGAATGGGCTAAATTTAACATCCAAACCAATGGTATTGGACCAGGATATTTTGCAACCAGCCAAACGGCACCAATTAGAGTAGACGGGCATCCCTTTAATGAATTTATCATTAAAAGAACGCCAGCTTCTAGATGGGGAGATCCAGATGATTTACAAGGAGCAGCTATCTTTTTAAGCTCCAAGGCAAGCGACTTCGTGAATGGTCATGTTGTTTATGTGGATGGGGGCATTTTGGCTACCATAGGTAAACCAGCGAATGAATAATTTCAAAAATATCAGTATGAAAACTATCAATTTTTCTATTTTTTCTTTGGGATTTCTTTTGCTCAACTCTTGTGTTCCCAAAAAAGACACGACGACTGTTTTAGTGAAAAATGAATTGGATTTTGAAAGGACTTTTGAAACCGTCGTTTTAAGCAAATCAGAACTGAACATAGAAGACCTGAGCAATACAGGCATTAAAGATACCAAAACGGGTGAGCTTCAGCTTACCCAATTGGTTGATAATGATGGAGACGGCATCATGGACGATATACTGTTTCAACCCAAAATAGCGGGTAACGCTGAAAATGTCTATGAAGTTGTAAGTGTATCTGAAGCGGAAAAACCTAAAGCAGAAGAACTTTGTTACTCGCGATTTGTGCCTGAAAGAACAGACGATTATACCTGGGAAAACAATAAAGTAGCTTTTAGAATGTATGGTCCAAGGGCTCAACAAATGATTGAAGAGAACATTCCGGGAGGTACACTTTCTAGTGGGGTAGATGCTTGGTTGAAAAAAGTAGAATATCCGATTATCAACAAATGGTATAAGAAAGAATTAGAGCACCAAGGAGCTTATCATTTAGATTCTGGTGATGGCTTAGATAACTTTCATGTAGGTCAAAGTAGAGGGGTGGGGGGCGTCGCCATAAAAAATGGTGATTCTTACTTTTTTTCAAAAAACTACACAAAATGGAGAACCATAACGACAGGACCAATTCGTACCAGTTTCTATCTTGAAATAGGGGTCTGGGATGTAGCAGGAAACCCAATAAAAGAGTCGAAAATTATTAGTCTAGATCTTGGTAGTAACTTATCGAAGTTTGATGTTACTATCAGCGGAACCGACACGCTTTCAGCTGGTTTGACGCTTCACGAAAAAGACGGTGTAGTGAAAGAAAATAACGATAATGGATGGGTTAGCTATTGGCAGCCACATGCCGATTCTGAATTAGCAACCGCCATTGTGGTACCTCAAAATGCTTTCATAGGATTTGAAAAGTATGATACAGAGATAGCCGATTTAAGCAATGCTTATGCCCACATCAAAGTAAAAGATAATAAGGTGGTTTATTATGCTGGTTTTAGCTGGAAAGAAAGCGGGCAGTTTAAAAACCAGGCGGAATGGGAAAGCTATCTCGACTCTTTTTCAAAGCAGATTAACACACCTTTAGGGCTTACCGTTAATTTAAAATAGACGATCGACATATACAGGATATAACAAATCAGTCTATAAAGTCACTTAAATCCTAAGGTAAAAGCACCGCTATACCAATTGGATTTAAGTGTTTTTTTATTAAACCTGGTTTATGCATTGGCGAAACGTAATGAGCTATAAAGTGGAATAAATGGTTTTACGAACTGATTTCAAGCAATTTAGCTACTGGTCGCGATAGAATCGGGAGATTGCCTAATGCATAAAGCGGGTTAAAGGATTCAACTAGTCTAAAAGGATCCTTCTATCCTTGACCGCACTAAAATTTAAGATCTATAGCAGCCTCCAAAAGGGTTAATCAAAAGAGAATTCCATTATTTAACTGATTTTAACTTTAGTAGACACCACGACACAATAGTTTTTTTCGTCTACAGAAGTATATGAATCAAGAAATAAAACAAATTGCCGAAACTTTTCGGCCTATATCCCTTACGGATATGGACCAAGTGTCTTTAATGAAAAGATCTGACACAAAGTTCATTCTCCCAAAGAAGCAAGTCTTAGAAATTCTAAATTCTGTTTTGAACAATTACAGGGTTTTAGAGGTGAATAAAGATCGGGTTATGACTTATAACTCCTTATATTATGACACCCCTGGAAATGACTTTTATCAATGGCACCACAATGGGAAAATTAATAGAGTTAAGGTTAGAATACGGAACTATGTCGAATCTAAAATTCACTTTTTAGAGATTAAAAAGAAAAACGGTAAGGGAATTACCCATAAAAGCCGCATACCCATTGATGGTTTTGAAGAAAATCTAAGTAAAAAGTCTAATGATTTTATTCAAGAAATCACCCATGGAAGCTACGTATTGTCTCCAACGTTAGAAAACGAATTTAACCGTATCACCTTGGTGAGTACACTTCATAAAGAAAGAGCTACAATTGATTTTAACTTGAATTTTCGTAACGGGTTTAAGAATAAAGCCTATGACGATCTGGCCATAATAGAAATCAAACAGGAGGGTATAAACAGAAACTCGCCAATTTACCAAGAGCTCAAAAAAAGACATATTCTTCCCAATAGCATAAGCAAATATTGCCTCGGCATCATTAGCCTCTATGAGGATGTTAAATACAACTCTTTTAAAATCAAACTACTACAAATACAAAAATTAACAGCGTAAAATGGAATTCTTAGATATCCCCTTATTTGATGACGACTTCTTTAAAATGATGTTCCGGTTCATCATCAACATCACATTTTTGAGTATAATCATCACTGGCTTGTACTTTAAATCGAGTCAAAGAAAAGATTACCTTTTCACCTATTACATGATTGCCATCATCGTCTTTTTATTATGCTTCACGCTTAAGAAATATGAACTTGACATAGGTATGGCACTAGGTCTTTTTGCCATTTTTGGAATAATTCGGTATAGAACAGACGCCATCCCCATTAAAGAGATGACCTATCTTTTCATAGTCATAGGCGTTTCTGTCATAAACTCCCTAGCCAACCAAAAAATGAGTTATGCCGAAATTTTTGCGGGTAACATACTGGTCGTGGGAGCCATATACATTATGGAAAGATTATGGCGAGTTAATAATGAAGAAAGTAAAACCATACTTTACGAAAAAATAGAGAACATAAAACCAGAAAATTATCTTTTAATGAAAGATGATTTGGAGAAAAGAACGGGCTTGCTTATTAGCAGAGTAAGCATAGACACCATCGATTTTTTAAAAGATACGGCTGAAGTAACTATTCATTTTAATAAAGATAATTAGAATGAAGAAAACTATCTCAATCTTAACTATCGTCCTTTTTATGGCACAGGCTCTTCGAGCTCAAACGGACGAAACCTCCATAGACAAAGACCTGGAAACATGGTCCGGCTTAGAATTTCAATACGACATAAATTCAAAATTTAGCGTAAGCCTTGAAGAACAATTAAGGTTAAAAGAAAACAGTTCTATCATAGACGGATACTTTACTGAGCTCTCTGGGAAATATGATATATGGAAGGGCTTTAGCCTTGGTGCAGGACTGCGATTTATTAGATCCAATGACACCAATGGTAAGATTCAAGGATATGAAAATCATTTGCGTTACCAAATTGATGCCTCTTATAAGCATAAAATTGATAGACTAGACATAAAATATAGGTTTCGATATCAAAATAAGAGTGAATTAGATAGTGATAACCCTAATGACGCTCAAACTAGACTCAAGCTAAATTTAGATTATAACTTCAACCACTGGAAGTTTGACCCTGAAATATCAGGCGAGATTTTTTCACCAGCAGAAGGGTACAAGCCGGAAAAGTATAGAATAACTATTGGCACCTCCTATAAATTAGGAAAATCTGGTAAACTTAACGCCTTTTATGGCTTTGAAGGCAACATGAATAGTGAAGCATTAAGGCGAGCTAGCATTATAGGATTGAGTTATAAATATACAATTAAGAGAAAAGGGAAATAGGCTCAAGTACAAAAGTGGGGGAATTTCTCTATGAGTTTTCCCACTTTTTAAACTTCCAACATTCGATGGCATCGGCCTAACGAAATAGGTCGATCAGCGTTGAAAAACTTATTTTATCAGTTCGCTTGGGGCATTTCCAAATTGTTTTTTAAAGCACCTACTGAAATATAAAGGGTCGTTAAAGCCCACCATTTCTGCCACTTCGGTCACATTATGGTTTTTAGTTTTAAGTAAGACCGCCGATTTCTTTAATCGAACTGTTCTTATAAACTCATTTGGCGATAAGTCTGTAAGTTGTTTTATTTTTCTATAAAGTTTAGACGAACTCATGGCGAGTTTGTCGCATAATAGCCCAGAAGTCAGCTCTGGATTACTCATATTTATTTCTACCAGGTCTTTTATTTTTGATATTAATTCAATGTCTATTTGGGAGTGTGCCAGACTAATAACATCAGATTCAGCATCTCCAGAAAATTTTTGTTTTAAGTCAGAATGAATTTTAATGATATTATCAATACGTGTTCTCAGAAGGGTAGGGTCAAATGGTTTTACCAAATATCCATCTACACCAATTTTGTATCCTTTAATCCTATTTTCATTCTCCGCCAAAGCGGTTAATAAAACCACAGCGGTATGACTAATATTTTCATCATTTTTTAATTCCTCCACAAACTCAAAGCCATCCATCACTGGCATCATGACATCTACCACACAAAGCACAGGTTTTACTTTTCTACAAACGTCCAATCCTTCTTTTCCGTTTTCTGCCTGATATACCTTGTAGAATTCAGATAAATATTCTGCCACATATTTTCTTAGCTCTGGGTTGTCATCTATGATTAGAATACCATGCTTAATGTCGGTGTTGGTTTTTACACGACTGACATTTTTATGGTTTAGAAATTCGGGCTTAATAGTGGTGGTTTGTTCCTCTTGAGCTGTTATCTGAAGTATTTCGTTTTCCGTATAAGCATACTTACTGACAGGCAACTGGATAGTGAAAATACTACCGGCTCCTGGTGTACTTATTACACTGATTTTTCCTTTATGTAATTCTACTAAAGCCTTCACCAACGATAAACCAATACCCGTACCCGTGGTGCTTTCTACACTGTTTTTGGCTTGATAAAATCTAGAAAATATCTTTTCTTGACTCTCTATGGGGATGCCAATACCATCATCACTCACTTCTATTTTAAGTATTTTAGATTCTCCTTCTATAGTACCTAGGAATAAATCTACATTCCCATAATTATTGGTAAACTTCATGGCATTGGAAAGTAGATTAAATAGAATCTTGGTGTACTTATCCATGTCTATCCAGCATTCTCCTAACTCGTCTTCAACATTTAAGTTAAAGTTGATGTTCTTGGATTGCGAAAGTTCCACAAAGGAGTTAAAGATCTCTTCGGTATAGGGTAAAATGTCGGTTTTAGTCACTTTTAACTCCAGTTCACCAGTTTCGGCTCTTCTAAAGTCTAGAATTTGATTAACCAGTCGTAATAATCTATTGGAGTTTTTATGGATTAAATCGACCCTACTTTTAGCATAAGTATTAAATGATTCTTGTTCTAAAAGTTGTTTAACAGGACCTAAAATCAAGGTCAAAGGTGTTCTTAATTCGTGAGAAATGTTTGTAAAAAAACGCAGTTTTTCATTGTTCAATTTTTCATCACGCTCTCTGTTTAATTTTTCATTTATTAGTTCTTGTTTTAAACGCATTCGGTCTCTAAGCTCACGTCTCACAAAGTAAAAGATAAGCATAAAGAGTACTAGATATAGGAGTAGTGCGGGATAATTAAACCAAATCGGACGTTCTATGGTAATTTTGTATGACACCGTTTCGCTCCAATAGCCAGCACTATTGCTTGATTTAATTTTGAAATGATACTCGCCAGGAAAGAGGTTGGTATACTGAACCGTTCTATAACTACTGGTGGTGGATATCCAGTTGTCGTCGAAACCTTCTAGCATATATTCAAACATATTTAGGCGTTCGTTGGCATAAGAAGGTGTAGAAAATTGTAAGGAAAAGTTTCTGTTGGCATAACTAAGAGTTAAAAGTTTAGTTTCATTTATATCCACCTTTAAAGGTATTTCACCATTGATTTCCTTCCCTGGAATTATCGCTTCGTTATTGATTTTTATTTCGGTGATAATAGGTCTAGGCGACCGTTCGTTTGATTTGATACTGGCTGGTGAAAAATAGATGATCCCATTTTTACCGCCTAAATAAATATTAGACTCTCCCAGATTATAAAACCCTTGTGAACTGAAAAAATCTAGTCTATTTCCACTATTCACATGGTAAACATTATACTGGTCAGTATCTGGATTTATCCAGGCTACGCTATTATTGTTGACATTTAACCATAAGTTATCATTAGCGTCTAAAAGAAAATCTGTGACCCATTTATTCGCCAATTGGCTGAATTCTGTGGCTGGAAGAAAGGTCTTTTTCTCAGCATCAAGGTAACTCAAGCCTGTGCGTGTGGCAGCCCAAAGCCTATCCGTTTTGTCAAAAATAATATCGCTGACATTGTCATGGGGTAGGCCTTCTCCTTTCTTCAAGGACGAGTTATAGGTCTCAATAGCCTTGGTGGAAATATTATATTTTATCACTCCGGCTTGCGTAGCAAACCACAAATTGTTTTCCTTATCCGTAATGATTTTGTTGATATTTCCATCTTTAAGCAAGTCGATTTTGTCAGACGAGATTGTGGTACCTTTAACTTTAAGCATTTTAGCCCCTTGGCCAAATGAGCCTATAATAATGTCATTCTCATTGATGATTTTAATGGAGGAAATGGCTACTTGTTCGAAACCAACATCTACTTCAATAGATTGATTTTTGGTATAGTTATAGACTAAAACTTTACCATTCCATAAACCGCAATAAAATATCTTTCCATCTTTTGTATAAATATGGGCGATATCTTTTTGGTTATTATATAAAGGAACAAACTGATTGTTTTCTTTTATAAAAAGTCCGCTGTGCCTAGTGGCTACAACAACTTTATTATTGTACGTTCTAGCAAAACCACGTATTCTAGGTGCTTTCCCATCAATAAATTTTGAGATGTCCTTATTGAATTTGAAATGGTTTCTATTGGGGTCATATTTATCCAAACCATCCTCTGTACCGATCCATAAAATGCCTGATGGATCAAAATACAAAGAGGTCACCAAGTTGTCGACCAAAGAAGTTTGATCAGTTAAAATGGAATAATGCCACTCAAAATTACCTTGGGCAATATCTTCTAGGTTTTCACAAACAAGAATTCCACCTAGCGTGCCTACCCAGTATTTACCATCGGGATCCTGAGCAATGGAGACAAAATAGGGTCCCAAAGCCTCTCTTGTTTTCGTGTTTTTTATATAAATGTTTTCAAATTTTTGTGTTGATTTATTGAGCTTAAAGAGGCCTTTTCTTGTTCCCGCGAAAATGTCTTTTTTACTGTCTTCAAAGATAAAATGCAAATAAGGGTTTCGCTCAGAAGAGTCTGTAACCTTAAGGGTATAAGTGGAGGTGTGCTGTACTTCTCCTTTACTATCTAGCCTTATTTTGGCAACAGAAGCGGTCTCGAAACTTCCAATCCAGATATTGCCGGAGGTGTCTTCGAAAATTTCTTTAATATAGTTGAAATTAGGCAGATGTATTTTTATGAATTGTTTGTCGTCTAAATTAAACCGATAAAGCCCTTTGTCTTTTGTTCCCACCCAAACACGTTTGTATTTATCTATATAAACGGAACGAACCTCATTATCTGGTAAACTTTTAGGGTTTCCTTCCTCGTTTAAAAATGTGGTAAATTGATGCGTATCTAACTTTAATAATGTTAAGCCCTTTCGGGTTCCAATCCATAGATTGTTTGACGCTTCATCTAATTCTAAAGCCGTAATGTCGTCGTTAGGAATTTTATTATTCCCTTCAGACGTACTTAAATAAGATTTGAATTCATAGCCATCAAAACGATTAAGTCCTGAAAAGGTCCCAATCCATAAAAATCCGTGCTTATCCTGAACTATATGCCTTATAGAATTATGAGAAAGACCGTTATTGTCGTTATAGTGGTCAAATTTCAAATCCTGCCCAATACTTTGAAATGTAATGGCACTAAAAACAAGTATTAACTTATATAAAAGGTTGAAATTATTCTGCACTAGCAACGAACTTAGACATGATACCTAATATAAGATTTTAACCGTTTGTTATGACACTTTTTTGAGAAATATTCGTATTAAAGAAGCGGTCAAAAGTAAAACTATAACTGAATATAAATTCTTGCAGTTCGGGCAAATCATTTAGTTTTTAGTCCAACATTCTCTGACATTTCCAAAACAAGCTCACCTCCGTTAGTAATATCAGAATGCTTTAAAGTGAAATTCGAAATCACTTTTTGATTAAACTCTACCTTGTTAACATAAACATTACTAGGACTGTTGTTTTCAGCCTTAATCACAAATTTTTTGCCTATATAATAATCTGGATTTAAGTGAATAATAATTTCGTTGAAAATCGGACTTCCTATTTGATATTCAGAATGGTCATCTGTTCCGCCATTCATTTGAAATAAACCCATTTTCATTAATACGGCTAAGCTTCCCATTAATCCCTGATCTTCATCTCCATTATACCCTGTAGCTGGCGAAAGACCGGCAAAAGCTTTATTTACCACTTTTCTAGACCAATATTGGGTAAGATCATATTGACCCAATTTGTTGAAAATAAAAGCGGTCTGTATAGAAGGCTGATTGCCGTAATTTATAGGAATGCGTCTGTATTCTGGATGTAGTTCTTGAGCATGCGAATTGCCGGCTGTAAAATTTAGTTTTTCGGCCGTAATAAACTGACTGTTTAATTTATCTATCGCATTTTCAGTTCCTCCCATGAGCGTAGCTAAGCCTCCTAAATCGTGAGGAACAAACCAAGTAGATTGTGCTCCATTTGATTCTATAAATCCATGCTCTGTTTGATAGGGGTCAAAATCTTTTTTCCAAGTTCCATTGATGTCTTTGGCCCTCATCCAACCTGTAGATGGATCAAAAACATTTTGATAATTTTTCGACCTTTTGATAAAATAGTTATAGTCATCTTCATGCCCTAGTTTTTTTGCCAATTGAGCCAAGGTCCAATCCTGGTAGGCGTATTCCATGGTTAAACTGGCACCTTCTTGGTGACCGCCAAATCTACCCTCTGGAATAGGATAGGGTACAAAACCATTTTCGATATAATATTTTAATCCTCCACCAAGTTTGGTATTGTGCTCATAACCAGATTTCTCCATGATACCACCAGGCATATGGTTTACCTTTAAAGCTTGGTAAATTTCTTCTAAGTCTTCTGTGACAATTCCTTTTTGAATGGCAGTAACCATAAATGGGGTGGAGGATGCTCCCGTCATTACATAGGTATAGTTTCCTCCGGAAGGACCACGCGGTATCAAGCCTCCGTCTTTATAATACTGTAATAAAGAATAGGTGAATTCTTTCATAATCTCTGGATAAACTAATCCCCATAGAGAATTGATGGTCCATTGTGCTCCCCAGAAAGAGTCAGAGTTATAATGGTTGAATTTCGGTTTGCCATTTTCCTGGAGTGGAATCTGACCCACTCTAAAAGTATTTCCTGTATTATCTGGATAGGCACCATTAGCATCGCTTATTATCCTTCTGCCTTGTAGTGCATGCCAAAGGTCCGTGTAAAAGCGTCGCTGTTCTTGGTCTGAACCACCTTTAACTTCAATTCTGCCTAATAACCCTTCCCATTCGTTCTGAGAATCTGCAACAATTTTGTCAAAATTCCATTGTGGTAATTCTGTAGCGATATTATTAGAAGCATTTTCTATCGAGGTATATGAAATACCCGCTTTCATTAAAACAGGCTCATCAGAAGCCTTTAATCGGATTAAATAATTTCCAGTTTTAGCATCCTTTTCAATAGCTTCAAAAGCTTGGTTAAATTCCACTTTAAAGAAAATTTCCAGGGGTTTTGGTCTTCTACGTGTAGGTGCAGCTACAAGCTTTCCTGTTATTTCTCTATCACCTATTTTTTCTAATACGCCATCCAAATTTTCACATGGACCTAACATGGTATTTAGATTGAATAATATCCCTGCATTTTGACCTTTCGGAAAAGAATATTTATGAAAGCCAACACGCTTTGTACTGGTTAATTCGGCTTTTATGTTAAATCTTTCTAACTCAACCTTATGATATCCAGGTTTTATCAGCTCATTGTCATGGCTAAATTTCGAATAGAAATCGGTAAAAATGCTTTTGCTGTTTTCATCCGAAAATGTTACAGGCATAACGGATAATCCAGACATTTGCCAAGCATGAATATGGCTAAAACCTTTAATGGTATCTACCTTATATCTATATCCACTGCCCCAAGCACCATCTATTTCATTGTCGGGACTTAAGTTAACCATTCCGAATGGTCTACTTGCCGATGAAAAGAAAAACCACCTTGAGTTTTCTGAGTCTAGCGTTGGATAAACCTTATCGGTTAAATATCCGGCATTGGCATTTTTTTCATTCACTTTACAAGAGAGAACAGTGATAGAAAGAAGAATAGCGATTGCCAACCCTTTATGATATACGTTTATTAATTTCATTTAATTATTTAGAATATTTTAAAGTATTTCTTGCAATGGTAATCCCTCTTTTTAGTTTCTAGGTTCCATCATTTCCTATGATTGAATAAGTAAAAACAAAGATAAATTGCAGCTTAAATATAACCCACCTTGTCTTACCTAGTTAGCGGTAAGTTTTCATTTCTCTAGTATGTTTCTAGTCATATCGACTAAACTAAAAGGGACAAAAGGATAATTTAAAACCCGAATCATTGTTTATTCATCTCGGTTTTACAAAATACGGGCAGGTTATTTTCAAACCCACCCGTATTCAAACCAAACCATATTAAACCATCAACTTTACTCCTTTTTAGTATCCACTATTCTGCGTCATAGTTGCTGGAGAAATTTCCAACTCTATTAATGGAATAGGACGTAGCATGTGCTTTGAAGCCTCAAACGCCCCGTGATCTCTATAATGAGGATTATACATTCCCACTCTCTCTTCTAATTTACCCATACGTTTTAGCGTAGTCCATCGGTTATCTTCGCCTACTAATTCTAAAGCACGCTCATCCAAGATGGTGTCTAAATCTAAGGTAGTATAATGATCTGCCACACCCGTAGCACGCTCTCTTACTCTGTTTATATGAGTCAAAGCTTGCGTAGTATTTCCTGCTCCTAACAAAGCTTCCGCAGCAATTAAATGCGTCTCGGCTACTCTGAAAATATAGGTATCTCTCGCTCCATTATTTTCTTCTTGGAAAACCTCATCATCGAATTTTTTCATCATTGGGAAATTTGTCAATATAGGATTCGCCGTATACTGATAATTTACACCTGCTATTGTTTCAGGTCTTCCGAAAAGGTATTGGTTTGGCTGATATACCCAATAACGCTCTAGTTTATCTTTAAGCTCTGCCTCGCTTAGTGTATATTTTGGAAAATATACAACAGTATCTCCAATAGCTATCTCATCATTACCAATAGCAAACCCTGCCTCGTCTGCAATTATTGATCTATGTATGGTCACATTTTCTCTGGAATCATTGTCAGCAAACAAAGAATAAAAATAAGGCGTCATCATTAGGCCATTTCCTGGTTTACCGTAAAGATTACTTCTACTTACACCCGGTAATGATTGAACGCCTGACATAAATAAGGAATGCTTATTATTTCCTCTGTCTTCGGCAAAACCTGTATCACCCCAGTGAGCAGCAAAAAGAATTTCTGGGTTTACTTGGTTGTCATAGTCAAAAAGCTCTGCAAAACTTTGGCTTCTAATATCATAAGACCCGATTGCTTGTACCGCTAAATCTGCCGCCGTTTGGAAATCGTTTCCTCCAGCAAAAGACTTATATGCTCTGGTTAAGTACACTTCTGCTAAAACATGCTGAGCTGCTCTTTTTGATAAACGGCCAGTTTCAGGAGCATCCTTTAGTGTAGGAATAGAAGCCTCTAATTCACTAATAATCAAGGCAAATGTTTCCTCTTCACTAGAACGTGAATAATCAGTACGGATACTTTGTGGTTCGGTTAACTCTAAAGGAACACCACCATACTGCACGGCCAAATTATAATATGCCAGAGCTCTCAACGCTCTAGCTTGAGCTATTCCGTAAGCCTTATTTTCTAAATTAGCGTCACTCCAATCTATCTGCGTTTCAAATCTATTGATAGCTGTATTTGCTTTAGATATTACGCCATAATTACTACTCCATACCCCGTTATTTTGTGGAGCATTAAAGCTATTGTAATCGTTTTCACTACTAAATGAAAAAACTTCACTTTGAGTGGTAAAGATATCTGTTCCGGCAAACATATAGCCGTAGTTTTTGTAGACATCTCTTGTTGCGTCATAAAGACCTATTACGAGTTGGTCCGCATTATTTTCCGTAAGGAAGTTTTCACTGGTAATACCAGAGTATATTTCTTCGTCAATATAGTTGTCACATCCGCCAATCAAGACTGAGCACGTCAACAGGACAGCAACTTGTTTTATATTAAATATTTTCATTGTTAATCTTTTTTAAAAATTAGTAAGTTACTTTCAGTCCAAAAAGAACGGTTTTAATCATATAACCTGCGTTGTATGAGTTTTGCATTCCTGTTTCAGGGTCTGGACCCGCATAATCAGTAAATGTGAATGGATTTTGAACATCCAAAGTCAATCTTAAACTATTGATTTTCAACCTGTCTAAAAGTGTACTTGACGCAGTGTAACCCAAACCAATGTTTCCTACTTTCACAAAATTAAAGTCTGTATAATAGTTATTTCCTGTAGAACCATACTCAGGTGCAGGGTTTGGAGAACCTGGATTATTTGGCGTCCAATAATCTAAATCTACTTTGTTAAATTTAGCGTCATCGTTTTGCCATGGCACAAAATTGTTATAGAACTCAGAATGTCCATAAACACCCTGTCTAGTGTGCATCTGGATATTTAAATTGAAATTGTTATAAGTGAAAGTATTAGTCATACCACCTATCCAATCTGGAGATAAAGAACCTATTACCTTTTTATCATCTTCATTTAAACTTCCATTATTATCTAAGTCACTATACTTATACTGTCCAGGAAAACTTCCGTCATAAGCAAAAGCTTCTGCGGCCTCTTCTAACTGCCAAATACCTTCAATTTCATATCCGTAGATAGCATCAACTGGCTGTCCTATCTGGCGTACACCGTGGTTTCCGTATGTAAACTTATCAATGCCGCCGTCTAATTTTAGAATCTCGTTTTTGTTCTTCGCAAAGTTTATGCTGGTAGTCCATTTGAAATTATTAGTTTGAGCATTTACGGTATTCAGCGTAAGCTCCACTCCACTATTTCTAACAGAACCATAATTACCAGTAGCTGAGCCATATCCCGTAATTGGAGATAGTGTTCTTCCTAATATAGCATCTACAGTTTTCTTGTTATAAATCTCTAAGCTTATACCAAGCCTGTACTGTATCATACTCATGTCTACACCAAAGTTAAACTCTTTAGAACGCTCCCAAGTCAATTCATAATTAGGCAAACCGTTTACTTTTACACCATTAACATGGCTGTTTCCGAAAAGGTAATCAGCTCCTCCTAAGAAGGCTAATGATTGATATGCTCTAATAGAACCTTCGTTTCCTGACTCTCCGTAACTTAAACGGACTTTAAGATTGTTTAACCAATCTGCCTCCTGCAAAAATGCTTCGTCACTGGCTTTCCAAGCAAAAGCAGCGGATGGGAAGAAATTCCACTTATAACCCGGTGCTAGTTTAGAAGAACCATCATATCTTCCTGTAAAAGTAAATAAGTACTTATCCTGAATGCCATAGTTTAACCTTCCAGCAAAAGAAGCGAGTGTTTCTTTATAGAAAAAAGTATTGTATGACCTTACATCTAAGCCGGCACCAGCATTATAAAATTGGTATGCATCGGTATCAAAGTTTCTAGTTTCAACCGCACTCCCCTCTCTTTGATTATAATACATAGACGAAATCAAAGTTGCATTTAGACTATGCCCTTCTGCTACATCGAAATTCAGGTCAGCTATATTATCCCAAGTATAAGAGGTTTTAAAAGTGGAATTGTAATAAGCACGTGTACGAGATTCTTCGTTTCTAGCCGATTTAGTTAACAAACCAAAATGTGACCCATAACGGTCATTTGAAATATTAGGTGCAAACTGTGTTTTTAGGCTCAACCATTTAGTCGGCTTGTAATTCAAGAATGCATTGGTGATAACATCTAAGGTTTTGGTATTACTTAACCATGACCCTTGCGACTCATAAATAGGATTTAAGAAACGTCCATCTTGATCATCTGGAAATAATATAACACTTCCATCTGGATTGAATGAGTTTACTGTTGGAGACAAACGCAAAGTACTTCTAAATAGCTCATTACTTCCTGTCTCTCTATCTGATAAGGATAAATAAGCTTTTACACCCAAGGTAAATTTATTGGATACCTTTTTGGATAATGATGTGCTTAAATTAAAACGGTCATAAGATTCTATTCCTATGACGCCTTTATTACTTAAATAACCGGCTGAGGCATTATAAGTTAAGCCGTTACTACCGCCCGACATGGCCAAGGTATGACTCGATTGAATTCCTGATTTCAAATAATCATTTTGCCAATCTGTATAACGACGGTTAGCTACATTGCTCGCTTCTTCGTTTGTGGCTCTAAACTCTCTAGATAAATCTACCGTTGCATTGTTATAATCTTCTACGGTTGGGTAAACGCCTTCATTTGGTTTGAACATCTGCTTCCAAGCCGTGCTACGTAATACTTTATCAGCAAAATCCACAAATTCATCTCCGTCAAGCATATCCGGAACATTAGTAGCGGTATTTACGCCAAAAGTAGCATCGTAACTAAACTGTGTTCTCCCTTCAATTCCATTTTTAGTAGTGATAATAACCACACCATTAGCCCCTCTAGCTCCATAAATAGCGGTAGCCGATGCATCTTTTAGAATATCCATTTGCTGAATATCAGCAGGGTTCAAAATATTGATATCATCAAAAAATACGCCATCAACTACATATAATGGTTTGGAAAGGTCATCAGCAATATTATCACTTAAACCGTCACGATTTTCGTTGGTATTCTGAATGACAGTATTACCTCTAATGTCAATAGATAATGGTGCACCTGGTTTATTGTTAGTAGTTCTTACATCAACACCAGCCACACGGCCTTGTAAAGCCTGCCCCAAATCTGTTTTCTTTTGTGAGGTAAGCTCTCTATTACCTAAAGATGCTACAGCTCCCGTCAAATCCGTCCTTTTGACCGTACCATAACCAATAACCACAATCTCTTCAAGGTTAGCGGCATCTTCTATCATTTCGACATTTAATGAAGATTGACCAGAATATGTAATATCCTGAGATACATATCCTATAAATGAAAATGTAAGGACATCACCATTCTTTACGCCAATTTTAAATTTACCTTCTGCATTGGTAGATGTACCAGTCGTGGTCCCTTGCTTTACTATGTTAACCCCAGGGATGGGCGTATTTTGATTGTCTAATACCACACCTGATACCGTATCCTGTGCGTAGGCCAATGATGTAAAACTTACAGCAATGGCAATTAATAAAAGTTTAAGTTTTTCCATATCAAGTTTGTTTATTATGGGTTAAGTTTAGTTTATTCTTGGAATTGTTCAAATATAAAACCGAGCCCAAAATTAATAAGAGCATATTTTTTAGGGATGGACATTTCGTTCAAAAACATGGAGATATAGATAAAAAGTGTTCTTATTCTTATGGAAAGCAGCCAGTAATACTAATTTTTCGCTAACCCACTTATTGTATGTGTGCTTACAATGAGCTGTTATTCAGCTAGATGCACTAGGGGTTGTGCTCTAATATATTTGAATGATACAAAAAATGCGTAGACATCAGGGTTTTAAGCTCTTGATGGATAGATTAGGAGGGTAATGGGAGTTTGAAAAGCCAAGAAATTTATACTATGACCTTAATTCATCTCTGGTTTCTTTGCTGGAGTATTGGAGATTTAAATAAGTCTCTTTATTGTTGATGAAATAGTTCTTTGTTTAAACCAGAGGATTGAAGTCATTATATCGAAGCAACAAGCTTCTCTGAGTAGGCTGAAAAGAAAGAGCTAATTTCTTATGAGTCAATCTTCAATAAATGCATCAATCTATGTGCAAAAGGTGCAAAAAATATGGCTACCGTACTTAAAAAAACAACGCCGCTAAATATGGCATATATCGAAGCGAATAGTTTGGCAGAAACCGTTTTCAATTCATCAACGGGTCCCATTCCTGTTAAAATCATGGAAGCGTTATAGGTGCTGTCAATCCATTTTAATTCACCGATATAATGATATCCTAAAATCCCAATTCCTAGAGAGAAAGCCAAGAGGAGTATGGAAAAGATAGAATACTTTATTACTCTTATTCCAAATTCTTTTGGTGGAAGAATATTTTTATTTTTTGTTTTGTTCAAGATGATAATCCGACTTTCCTAATGAAGGAATAGTTTTTTTGACCTCATATTTATTGGTAGTATACCTTCAGCCCTATAATAATACTTAAAGTAAATTATATGTCATCAGTTTTTGACCTTTAAAGCACCATGCACAGCTGAAACTAAGACAAAGGTTTTGCGACGCTTCTAGTTATGGAGAAACGTCTTTTCGACTTCGAACTCATCCATACAATGTGCGTCTTCCTACATGTTTTAGGTACTATTTAGAATCTTGTATCTGCTAGGGAGCCCTGCAATGTCTCTTTGGGGAAACCGCTAAGCCTAAAACGCTAACCATTCAAATAAAACCAAGCTGAAATCCTTTATTCTTTTTCTAAATTGCCTTAGCAAAACAGCATATATGTGATTGAAAATAGACGGTCTTTTGTTAAGAAAATGTCGTTAGGAGCTATGATGCTTCCTTTTGGACTTTCCAGTGATTCGAAGGTGGAACCGGATAAAAAGCTACGTGTGGCTTTGGTGGGATTGGGCAGGTATGCCAACTATCTGGCGGAAGGCATTGCCGTTTCTAAACATTGCAAAGTGACGAGTATTGTTACCGGAACGCCTTCTAAAATACCTGTCTGGCAAAAGAAGTATAACATTCCAGAAAGCTCAGTTTATAATTATGACAACTTTGATAAATTAGCCAATGACGGCAATGTGGATGTCATCTATATCGTGTTGCCCAATGGCATGCATAAAGAATATGCCATACGAGCGGCTAAAGCAGGTAAACATGTCATAGTGGAGAAGCCAATGGCCATCACGGCTCAAGAATGCGAAGAAATTATAGCGGCCTGTAAAGAGAATAATGTGCAATTGGCGGTAGGCTATCGATTGCATTTTGAGCCCTATAATATGGAAATGATGCGACTGGGCAGCGAGAAAGTTTATGGTGAGGTGCGTCATGTTGAGGCAGCGTTGGGATATAATACCAGTAATTCAGATTTAAATGATTGGCATTTAAATGCAAAACTTTCGGGAGGTGGTTGTCTTCAAAACTTAGGTGTGTATTGTATTCAAGGTGCCAGATATGTCACAGGGGAGGAACCCGTTTCGGTTACGGCACAGTTTGGGCCAAAAATCTATAAAGACGTCTTTAAAGAAGTAGAGGAGTCCATTCATTGGCAAATGGAATTTCCAAGTGGGGCCACAGCCACTTGTAGTTCTAGTTCCATAACCTCTATGGATAGGTTATTGGCATCTGCCGAGCGTGGTATTTTCGAGCTGAGTCCTGCCATTAGTTATGGACCGTTTGTTGGAAAAACGAGTGATGGGAAGTTTGAATTTCCGACGACTAATCAGCAGCAGGTTCAAATGGACGAAATGGCAAAGTTTCTATTGAACAACAAACCATTCCCAGACCACATAAGTGGTCTAGAAGGTTTGAGAGATCTAAAGGTGATTGATGCTGTTTATATGGCTGCCAAATCAGGAAGACGCGTTTTAATAGTTTAGCTAAAGAAAGATAAGCTAGTCTTTAACAAATCATCATCAAACGGCTTTGTCCATTTTTTTCCATTGGAGCACGATGAACACAAGGAGGTACTTGACTTTCAGGGTGCTCAATGGCCAATCTCCATATGTGACCGAGGCCTAAGCTGATAGGGCGTGCTTTAGTTTTAGCTTGATAGTGTAGGTCAAAGAAATGCTCACTTAAAAATGCCTCAAAGCCTTCATCTGTTCCTTCGTATAGTTTTTTGAGTTCATCACGTATTTCGGGAATAAGTATTTTTTGTATGGCTTGTGAATTTGGCAATATATCACTCGATTCACCATGATAAGTGCATAAAAAAGTGTCGGTGGGTATAGGAGAGCGATCTACATGAAAAGAATAAACATCAGTTGGGAAAAACGGGTAGGAATCATCTCTGTCATAGTACTTGATAACGTTGAGCGTTGGAGATGCTCCATGAGCGGTTAACAGCTTTAAGTCATTTAAAAGTATTTCACGAGCAAGCTGCCCGCGTTCACTCAAAGTAAGTTCACGAAGCTCATCTTGGTCAAATGCCGCTATATTATCGTTTAGATCTAACTTTTCAACAATCTCAGAGAAATCACCTATAAGTTTACGTGTCCAGCACATCGCATTAATGACTCCATGAAAAGGTGTGGAAACCAGATCTTGAAAATTCGTAACACATTGAATTTGATTCTGAGTGGGAGGTAAGTCTATCATAAGGAGGTATTTTTCAAACCAGCGTTTTGTATCATTCAAAGACTCTACTGGAGGGGAAATTGAATGAAAAAATAGAAAGCAATTATGGAAATAATTTCGATGAATTCTTGCTAAAGCATAAATTTAGGAACTCTTTTAGTTAGATCGTTTAATTGTAAAAGGAAGATCCCCTTTCCCATTAAAATGAAAAATAAGTATGTTGGTCAGGATCCAACAATTTCACCAAAGAATGGTTGTTTTACCAGTTTCAAGTTTTTTTGATGATGAAGATTGAAAATTATCTTCCTGAAACTATTCCACAGCACTTTCGAGAAGTTTATACACTTACTCTACTACTTTTAAAGGGTTTTCATAATCACTTTTCATATCGTAAGGTAGCTTCCAAATCTCCCCATTGAAATTACCGAAATACAAACCTGACTTACTGAAAGAATGGAATGGTGCTCAGTCTAGAAATTAAGCTTTATGATTTTAAGGTGGGGATTAGAAGAGTGATCTAAGGAGCTGTCCTAGATAAGCGTTTTAGCTTTTACTGAATTTTCGCTAAACTTATATATTATGAGATTTCTTGTTCGGAAACCGATAGCGTTAGGCAACGCATAGTTAGAAAACTGCGTTTTTATGTAAAATAGAGCTTATTCACCTTTGAAAATCATGATAAATTAAATATTTCTACAGATTTGAGGAAGACTAAATTACTGATTATTTGTAAACACGGAATCTGCTAAAACAGTTGACATATTTTATTAAAAACAGAATCGTATTTACTCTAATCTTATTTTTGATTAGTTCTTGCAAGGATATTTGGCGTTTAGAACCAAGGGAATCTGACCTAGGAGAAGAAAGTACAAAAGTGTTGGGTCATAGAGGTGCAGGATATAATTCACTACTTTTTAGGGAAAATACTTCCGAGGGTATAGAATATGCTTTAGATAGATTAGGGGGTGTGGAAGTTGACATAGCAATAAGTAAGGATGGTGGTCTATGGCTCAGTCATGATGACAACGTGCGGCTTTTAGATAAGCCTTTTATTGATGCTACAGATAAAGAAATAGCCGATGTAAAAGATGAAAATGGACAAGTTTATTATGATAAGCTGGAAGACATTCTCGCCCTAATGGTAATCAAATATCCTTCTAAACATATCTCTTTAGACGTTAAAAACCCCAAGGAACTCTTTAAGTCTGAAACATTTAGTGCTGTTGCTAAAAAACTAGCAGATTTTACTGATTCTTACAATTTTGACGGTAAAATATCTGTTCATTCAGATTCTTTAAGCTTCCTTAAAATGGTAAGAGAAGAAAATTCTGGTATAGAGACTTTTTACTTGACTTGGGGAGATTTTGACCAAGGAATAAAAAGGACATATGAGTATTACCTGACGGGTATTTCTTTTGATCATGACAGAAAAGACGATCTCACAAAATCAATGGTGGACTTGGCTCACAGTTTAAACCTTAAAGTGTTAGTATATAGTATAGAAGATAGTTTTATTGATGAAGTTTATGGTTTACAGGTAGATTTTATTGAAACTGATAATATGGAATTTTACGAATTGCTATACAATTAATCCTATTTTAACACTTTTATAGGTTTTTCATAATCACTTTTCATATCGTAAGGTAGCTTCCAAACCTCTCCATTGAAATTACCGAAATACAAACTTGATTTACTAAACGTATGAGAGTTGCCATCTGCCCAGAAGAAACAAAAGGGAGCATTAAAGTTTACAGGTCGGCGTACATAGGAATGGCTCATCGCACTATTTTTGGTGAGTATTTTTTGTTTCGTCCACGTTTCGCCTTTGTCGTTAGATTGCCAAATGGCTATTTCGCCACCTACACCCCAAGACTGTGGCCCTTTTTCGGTGGGTCCTACTATCTGCCAAGTATCTTTTGAAATATATAAACTACCCATATCATAATTATGATCAGATGTGGCTATTACAGAAGTTTGCCATGCGGTGCCATCCCATTTGGTGACGCACCATTCATAGGGTGCACTTTTAGGGCCGGGTTCGTGACCATTGCTCCGAATATATAAACAAGCTGGCTTGCCATTGGCGTCAAACCCCATGTCTTTTACATACACATTTTTGCCTATTGCAGCATAATCTATCACCCTAGCTGGGCTTTCTAAGTCTGTAATGGGCAATGGTAATTCTAGACCATCTATATTGGTCCATTTTTCACCAAAGTCTTTTGATTGAATGTAGTATAAATCGGTTCGCCTATCTACGTCGCCATCTGGGTGGCGATTGAAAAATGTCCCCACCATTTTATTTTCAAATGTGTTGCTTGTTTGATAATGTCCAGATTTTTCACCTTTGTTTTCTGGAATAGCAGCAAGCAATTTATCTGCTGTCCAGCTCACCCCATCTTCACTGGTTTCAAAATATAATTGGCGAACGCCCGTATATTTTGTAAAGAAATGAAAGAAGCCATACTCCGTGTTCCATGGCTGCGGATAGGTCATCTCTTCTTCCGTTATTTGAGAAAACGCATCTATATTATAAGGTTCTTTGCTTTTGTATTTAAAGCCAAGTCGTCTTTGGCCTCTCCCGCTTATAAAAACCCAAATAAATCCGTCGTCATCTATCAATATGGAAGGGTTATCATGCGGGTCGTCTACGCCTTTTTTGTCATAAACCACGGTTGGTTTAGAAACCATGCCCGTTTTATGATCAAACTCCCCAATCATGCAAAGCAAATGCCTGTGGTCTTCTGTCGTGGTTCCACCATACACAAAAAAGGTTTTATCCACTTCTTTGGCATAGATGGCTAATGGAACATGTTTGGCGGTGTAGGTGCCCAAGGCTCCAGAGTATTTGTCGCCAAATTCATATTTTTGATTAAGCTCAAACCAAATGCCTTTGTAGCCATCGGCTTTGGTGTTGGTAAAGTCTTGGCTGTATGCTGTGTTAAATACAAGGAATATCAATATTAAAGTAAGTAGTCTCATAAGGGTTTGTTTTTAGCATCAATTTTATATAGAAATATGGGTTTTCATTGCTATCATATAAGTCCATAATATCATATAATCTTAATGTTTTTTGGGTCGTTATTGGCAGATTTCCACTGGCATTTAAATTTACTTTAAAGCTGTCTGGTAAAAAAGCTATGTTTTAATAATTGGTTAATCTCAAATTTGGTCATCGTAAGACTTAGAATATTCTGGCTAGTGAATCTATGACCCACTAAACTTTTTCAACCAAAAGCGGATAAACGACAAAAGTCAGACCTGTCAGCCTTTAGATAATATCTTTTTATTAGATTAAACCAGCGGTTTGGGAACACTACATCGAAACTTCGAGCTTCGCTAAGCAGGTGTTTTTTTGTTGATGAAACATTTTGAATGGATTTTATCATTTAGTTTTCCCCTAATTCCTAGAAAAATCAAAGGAATAAACACCACTTTGGAGTTTGAAAGAGACATTCTTTTTGCCTCTGGATTTCTTTACACCTTTACTTTTCTTGTAAGATTTACCATGCTCTAAAACCTTGGTTACTTCTTTAAATGGAGCGTATAGCGTAGCCTCGCTTCCTACAGGAACTTCCAGATAAACACTGAGAATGTCGTCTGATATTTTCTCCCATTTTATAGCGGCATCTCCATAAATGGTTTCGGTAGAAAAGTTGGCGAACTCCAAATCGTTATCTATTTCAGGTTTGAAGATAATGTGTTTGTAAGCGGGCTTGTCTTTATCAATTTTCATCCCAGAAAGATGGGTGTAAAACCAAGAAAGTCCACCTCCAAACATCGGATGGTTATAGCTGCCTTTTTCACTCCAATGCTCTCTGGTGGTGGTACTTCCTAGTTCTAGCCATTGTCCAAAACTAGGTTCTCCTCTTTTACTGAGGGCATCAAAAGCTTCTTCTTCTAGTCCGTTATTACTTAAAACTTCAAAGAAATATCGTGTGCCAAAGATTCCGGTATCAAAATGTCCACGGGCCTTTAGAATATCCTTTTTTAAGGAAGCGATTACGTTAGCGTAAATGTCTTTTGATACACCCATTTTTAAAGCAAAGATGTTTCCGCCATAAGGTCCAAATGACTTCGTTTGAGGATTGTAAAATTTGGTTTCAAAAGCCTTTTTGGCTTGATCGGCTTTGGCTCTGAATAATCTTGATTCTTCAGTCTTTCCTATAATTTGGGCAGTTTGTGCCGTAATATCGGAGCATAGCCAATAGTAGAAGGTATGCACTAGTTCATCTGAGGGTAAACAATCTTCACATACACCAGCCCATTCTCCTAGATTCCACCATTTAAGTGGTTGGCCATCATGGCCATTTCTTTGACTGTAAATGGTTCCCGCAGTGGTAAGCCACGTTTGCATATAATTCAGATAGCCCTTCATGGCTTCGTAGTTGTCTTGCAGCATGTCTTTAGAGCCATATTGTTGGTAAAACTCCCATGGAATAACATGGATGGCCGCCCCCCAAGCTATACCGCCACCACATCCTGGTTGCCATGGAGCACCATTGGGAATATAGCCCGTTTCTAAAATTTGAGCATCTCTAATGTCTGTCATCCATTTCTGGTAAAACGCCTTGGCGTTGTAGTTATGCATAACGGTTTGGCAAGCCACTTGTGCATCTCCCGTATAGCCTGAACGCTCTCTGTGTGGGCAGTCAGAAGCAATGCCGCCATGCATATTATCCAACTGACTTCTTTTCCAGATTTTATGAATTTGATTGAAAAGGTCTGATGAGGTTTCAAAAGTGGCTTTCTCTTTTAAATCGGTATTCACCGCTTCCGCAATCAAATTTTCTGCTTTCAGCTCTCCTGGCCAGTTGGTGATTTCTACTCCGGAAAACACAAACCAGTTAAACCTGGGAGCGTATTGCTCCAAACCTTCCCCTTTAAAAATGTAGGTGTTTTCACCAGAGTATAAGTTGCCGTTAAAAGTGATATGGACTTTCTGACCTGCAGGACCTTTCACATTGACCAGTTTAAGCCATCCCGAAATCTCCTCTGGAAAGTTAACTTTAAAATGCCCTTCGCCTAATTTTTCAATATTGACAGGTGCATATTGTTGGGTTACTTTGTCGGTTTCTGCGGTATGGGCTACCAGCTCGCCATAAGGTGCTTTTCTCTGTGCTGCATTTTGCCAATGCTTATCATCAAAGTCGTCTTCAGACCAGTTGGCTATTTCTTTTCTAGCATCATAGATTTCACCATCGTAAACTAAGTCCATGAGAATGGGCGATTTTTCCGCTTTCCAACTTTCATCACTAACTATTATTTCTTCTGTGCCATCCGTATAGGTGAGATGGAGTTGAGCTAAAAATCTAGGAGAGCCATAAGAAGCCGTCCAGAATTTGGGTGCATTATAAAATCCGTTTCCTAAAATGCTGCCAATGGCATTTTTACCTTTTTTAAGGTGAGAGGTAATGTCATAAGCCAGATACATCACTTTGTATCCAGCGAAATCGTCCGGTAAAGCAATGTACGCATTTGGCAGTTCAGGTCTTTTACCATAATTAGTCTGATTTGGAACCAACACATCGTTACCTACTTTTTTCCCATTGGCATAAAACTCAAAATATCCTAGGCCAGTAGTAAAGACTACCGCTTTGCTCACCTCTTTATTGATGACAAACGTTTTGCGTAGCAATGGGGCGGGAGGGGGCATTATCTCTGTTTTCTTGTCGGGTCCACCCTCGGGTTTGGCAATGGCTTCTTCACCCTGCCAAGGAGCACCTATCCATTTAGCCTGCCAGTCCATTTTTTCTAACAAACCCATTCTCCAGAAAGCGGGCTGAGACCATTCGCCTACTTTATTTTTCATATCCCAAGTCCTCACTTGCCACCAGCATTCTTGTCTTGAGTTTAAAGTTTTCCCTTTGTAAACTATTCTATTGGCGTTTTCTGAATTGGTTTTGCCAGAATCCCATAAATCGGGTGTGTTTAATTTTTCTTGACTGCTTCCCACTCTTATTTGGTAGGCTGTTTGTTTTTGTCCTCTTGTGTTTTCATGCGAAGTGTTTATCCACGCCAATCTTGGCTGAAGCACATCCACCACTCTTGGGTTTTCAATATACTCACAAGTCAATTGTCGGCTTTCAAGTTGTGCTTTTAACTGCAGCAATGGACTGAATCCTAAAATTAAGAGGAAGAGCCTTTTATGCATTCTGCAACAGTGTTAAAAGCTTACGATCCAGTTTATAACCGTACCAGTCTTCATAATCCACATCTTCTCTTCCTGAGTCAAGGATTCCAAAAGAACCTTTTAGTTCCCATAAGGCAAAGCCAATATCGTTCTTACTTAATATGCCAGTTAAGTCTTTAAACCAAGCCATGAAGACATCATGTGGCGTTTTATTAAAACAGCCACATTCTCCACAGTGAACGCCTATACCTTGATTTTTTAGTTCAATCCATGGGGCATAGATGTCTTCCAGCATTTTTTTACTGAGGTATTGCTCACCTACTTGGCCTGGCCATTTAAGCTCTGGCAAATTGGACGTGTCTTTAAACACCCAAGGAGCGGCATAATGAGAAATGATGCCTGGGGCATAACCACGGCAACTTTGTGCCACTTTGAGGTCGATGAGTTCAGGGGTTACTTTACTACCCACTTCATTGCCGTCGGCTATGATTAACCTATTTGGACTGACTTCGTGTATGGCAGTTTTAGCAGCTAAAACCAGTTTCCGGTAAACGTCGCCAGGTAGTTTTGTTTTTGCACCAAATTGGTCGTTCATGTCGTCACGCCAGCTGGGCTCATTGAGGAGGTCAAAACTCATTCTTTTAGCGTTCTGGAATCTAAACCGCTTCGCCCAAAATTTCCAGTGAAAACAGAAGTCGTCTTCCGCTTGTTGGTCTGTCCATATGTTATAGGGTTCGTTAAAACCGGCATTGATGCAGTACCCTGGAGCTCTATGTATATTCAAACTCACATGATGTCCATATTTCTGAGCATTGTATACCAATTGCTCTATTTTATCTGTGGCTTTTGTATTGATATTCCTGACGTCTTCTATCCTTAGGTCTTTACTTCGGTCAAAATTTATATAACTCGGATAAGCCATAGGGATCCTTACAAAGTCAAAACCCCAGTCTTGCATCCATTTGAAAAACTCTTCTGGTGTTTGATCTCTTTGATTACTCGGATCCGGAGAAAAGAAATCTAAAAAGTTAAAGCCCTTCCATTTTGGTATGGCATTTTTGGGAGGTTGAGAAATGGCCCTATTGGCTCCTACAGCTATGGCTGCGGAGGTTAAAAGAGACTTTTTGATAAAATCTCTTCGGGTGTTATTTTTCATATTTTCTTTCATTAAATATTTTCAGAGTCTGCTTTAAGCTATGTTTCTATACTAAGAAAGTAACCAGTAAATCAAAATAGTAATCGTCACTAGGATAATACCCATAACTTTGCTCCATTTCCAAGGTTCGCTGCTGTCTTTTGTTTCCTCTACTACAATTTTACCTGTTGGGAATTGTTTAGAAACCGCTATCATAATGAGTATATTAAGAACGAATTCTATTCCCCAAATGTGCACAAAGTGAATGCCCGAATCAAAAACGAAGGTGGTAAGAATGTAAAAAATGAAACCAAACAATAAACCAATTTTAGCACCATTGGCATTGACAGATTTAACAAAGAAGCCCGCCATTAAAATGGAAGCGATAGGAATAAAGAATATGCCGTTTAATTGCTGCATCATTTGATATAAGCCTTCTGGAGCACTGGCAACTAAGGGTGCGGCTATTATGGCGAAAACGGCTAAAATGACAGCAACCCATTTTCCTTTTTTTACCAGTTCTTTCTCTGAAATATTCTTATTAATATGCTTTTTATAAAGGTCGAAACAAAAGATAGTGGAAGCCGAATTTAAAACGCTATTGAACGTGCTTAACACGGCACCCAAAATAACAGCGGCAAACAATCCTGTTAAACTTGCGGGCAATACTTTTTTGACCAATAATGGGTACACGATGTCCTGATTGTCATAATATTGGTCTTGGAAATAATAAAAGGCTATCATTCCGGGTAAAACGATAACTAAAGGGATTAAGATTTTTAAAACGCCTGTATATAAAAGGCCTTTTTGAGCTTCAGCTAAGTTTTTAGCACCAAAGGCTCGCTGTATAATAGTCTGGTTCATTCCCCAGAAATAAAGCTGATTAATCATTAAACCTGTAAACAAGACAGAGAAGGGGAGCACTGAATCTTCAGCTCCAATGATATTGAATTTTTCAGGGGCATAATCATAAACTTTAGTAAGTCCGCTCAGCATATTTCCATCGCCAATGCTCCAAAGTGCCAAAATAGGAATTAAAAGTCCACAGAATAGAAGACCAATTCCATTTAATGTATCAGAATAAGCCACCGCTTTTAGACCACCAAAAATGGCGTATGCAGAGCCAATAATGCCAATAGCCAAAACCGAATACCACAGACCTTCCGTTTTTGTAATATTCAGATTGTCGGAGATATCAAAAATACTTTCAATATTTAAAGCACCTGAATAGAGAACTATAGGAAGGAGAGTCACTACAAAAGATACCATCAAGAATAAAGCCACCAAAGTCCTAGTAAGTGAATCGTACCTGTTTTCTAAATATTCTGGAATTGTGGTTAGTCCCATTCTAATATACCTTGGAATAAAATAAAGTGCTGCAATTACAAGTGCTATGGCCGATGTGACTTCCCATGCAATTACGATGATGCCATTTTTATAGGCATTGCCATTCATACCAATTAAATGTTCGGTAGAGATGTTGGTCAGTAACATGGAGGCGGCAATTACCGGGGCCGTTAAGCTCTTTCCAGCTAGGAAATAGCCTTTTTCACTGCTGAGATTCTCGTTTTTTAAACGGTACCAAACAAAGGCAATTACCAAAAAAGTAAAGCCCAAAAAGCCAGCAAGGGTTAGTATCATTTCAATGGGTTAGGATTAGCTGACAAATTAAGCCAAAAAGCTTAGAGGGCAAAAGTTTTGTAATTCAAAGATTTCATGTGAAATTTGTTGGAAATTTAAAAATATACCAATGAGTAATTCATTTTCTGAAAAAGAGATAAATCCTTTGAATAGCATTGAAGATTGGGAGGATGATTTATTGGAGAGATATCCTGAAGAGGAATCAAAAGCAAAAGAGGAATATAGAAACTATACTGACTCTGAAAGACAAGATACTGTGCGTGAGTTTTACAGATTGAATCATACCCATCAAACGTATGATTTTGTAACTCAAAAAGAGCAAGAGTTTTTGAAATTTGATAAAAAGGAAATGTCTTTATGGGACGCAGTAGATTTTCTTAACACGTTAGTAGATGATTCTGACCCAGATACATCTTTAGATCAGTTGCAGCATTTATTACAAACATCTGAAGCTATACGTGCCGATGGTCATCCAGACTGGTTTGTACTGACGGGTTTTATGCATGACATGGGAAAAGTGCTGTGCTTGTTTGGAGAGCCTCAGTGGGCTGTGGTAGGTGATACCTTCCCTGTAGGCTGTAAACATTCCGACAAAATAGTATATCCAGAATTTTTTCAGGCCAATACCGATAGTACAGATGAGCGTTATAATACCAAGTATGGTGTTTACGAGCCTAACTGTGGATTGGATAAAGTAAAAATGAGCTGGGGACATGATGAGTATCTTTATCAAATGATGAAGAATTATCTTCCAGAGGAAGCTTTATATATGATAAGATATCACTCTTTTTATCCTCAACATAAGGAAAACGCTTATGCTCACTTAATGACTGATCATGATCATAAAATGTTTAACTGGGTAGATAAATTTAACCCTTACGATCTTTATTCTAAAGTGCCAGTGCCCCCAGATGCAAAGGCCCTTAGACCTTATTATGAAGATTTGGTGGCGAAATATTTACCAGATACTTTAAAGTTTTAATAGGGAATTTGTAGAAAGGAGAGGTCATAGCGGCTTCTCCTTTTTTTATGCAAAAAATAAAGCCCAACAGATTTCTCCATTGGGCTTTCATTATAAAGGTCTGAATAGATTACATATTCATTTTCTTTAACTCTTTTACAGCGAAATCTGCCGCACGAGCAGTTAAAGCCATATAAGTTAAAGATGGGTTTACACAAGAAGAAGAGGTCATAGCCGCTCCGTCTGTTACGAAAACGTTTTCTGCTCCCCAAACTTGGTTGTTTTTGTTCAACACAGAAGTTTTCTCTTCACGCCCCATTCTGGCTGTTCCCATTTCATGTATACCAATACCAGGAGATTTCTCCTCGTCTTTATACCCACGAACGTCTTTAAAACCAGCCGCTTCTAACATCGCTACGGCTTCGTCACGCATGGCGACACGCATTTTTTGCTCGTTATCTCCCCACCATGCATCAAATTCGATGATTGGCAGTCCCCAGCTGTCTTTTTCCCCACTAAGCGTCATCAGGTTAGACTCATCTGGTAAGGTTTCACCAAATCCACCAATGCCCATGTTCCATTGCCCTGGCACAGTGCTTGATTCTTTAAAGCTAGCACCAAAAGTAGCATCAGAAGCTACACCTCTGTTTCTAGAGGCTCTTCCTTGATAACCGAAACCTCTTAAGAATTCTCTCTTATCATTTCCCCAGTTTGTAAACCTTGGAATGTAGATTCCGTTAGGTCTGTTACCATAGTAATATTTGTCTTCCCAACCGTCTATAACACCACCTGCACCGGAAGATAAATGGTGATCCATAATGTTTCTTCCCAGTTGGTCAGAAATGTTTCCTAAACCATTAGGGTGTCTTTTAGATTTAGACTGCATCATAATCCAAGCAGAATTAATAGCAGAAGCATTAAGGAATATAACTTTAGCAAAGTACTCTACTTCTTCTTTAGTGTTCTGGTCAATGGCTCTTACACCAGTGGCTTTACCTAAATCGTCGTCATAGATAACTTCGAAAACAATCTTGTCGTTAATAAGCGTCAAGTTCTCCGTTTTCTTGGCTGCAGGTAAAGTGGCAGATTGCGTACTGAAGTATGCACCGTAAGGGCATCCTTTAATACATTTATTTCTGTATTGGCAAGTACCTCTTCCTAAAGCCGTTTGCTCTGCGGTAGGTTCTGTTAAGTGAGCCACACGACCAATGGTTACATGTCTACCTTCAAACTTGCTTTCTAAAGACTCTCTGAAGTGCTGCTCTACACAGGTCATATCCATTGGCTTTTGGAATTGTCCGTCAGGAAGTACATCCCAGTTTTCTTTTTGACCAGAAATACCAGCAAACTTCTCTACATAGTCGTACCATGGAGCTAAGTCGCCATATCTGATTGGCCAGTCCACTCCATGACCATCTTCTAAATTGGCAGTGAAGTCTCTTTCGTTAAATCTGTAAGACTGACGTCCCCACATTAAAGAACGACCACCAGTGTGGTATCCTCTAATCCAGTCAAATCTTCTTTTTTCTTTGTAAGGGTGGTCTACATCTTTTTCAAAAAGACCACGATTGCCTTCATTTGCGGCATAACCTGTACGGGCCACCGCCCAATAATCTTCTGCAGCTTGCTTGTCTACTCTGCCACGGTGCGGGTAGTCCCATGATTCTTTCATCATGTCATCATATCCACTTACATGAACTACGTCTCTACCTCTTTCCAGCATTAGCACTTTTAAACCTTTCTCTGTCAGTTCTTTGGCTGCCCATCCACCAGAAACTCCAGAGCCTACAACTATAGCATCAAAGGTGTTTTGCTCCTTTGCTTTTCCTTGAATATTCATTCTTAATTTTCTTTAAAGTTTTTAATTGGCCTATAATGCGTAGGCTTTTTGACCTTCTTTTAAAGGAATACATCCTTCAAATTTTCCAGGGATAGGCACATAGTCCAATTCTTGAGTAGCCCCAATCTCTGAAGTGAAGTAACCAAAAATGGTCAATTCTTTCATGATGTTAAAGAAAGGTGCTACAGACTCTGCAGCTTTGCCATCATCTTTCACTTTGCCTGTTTCGGCATCCACTTCTTTTGCTTTTTGTTCTACTTCTTTCTCTTCAGCAGCAGACGCTTCCATTGCTTTAAGAACTTCTACTTGTTGATCACTAGAAAGAGAAAGGAAATTAGAACCTAATTCTTTTGATTTTTTCTCCACCATATCTAAGCCTTTAATGAAGTGTGCACCCTGAGCTTCAGAATAGCAATCTTTCAACATGGTTTCAATGAATGGTCCTACACCAGCTTCTTTAGCACCAGGTGTATCTGTAGTCGGGATAATGATTTCCGCTATTTCAGCTACCAAACTTTGGTAGTCTGCTGAAAGACTAAATGGGGTATTGCCAGCTTGCTTAGGCGTGCAACCCTCCATAAGAGCCATTAAAGTAGGTGCTGAAACAGCTCCACCCATTAAAATGGCTACGCGATTTAATGCTTCTCTTCTATTCAATTTTCGTCGCTTATTTATAGATTAAAGTGAAATATTACTATGAGGGGGTGAATTTAAGGGCAATATGCCTTTAAATCAAAATTTGAGGGGTTTTTCATTGGATTTATTTACTGCAAACCTTTGCATTGAACCATGGTACTTGGAATAGTTATAATTAGAAAGGTTTAATTCTTGTTTTTGATAAAACGTATAGTCTTTGGGGATTATTTTTAAGTTAGACGCTTTTCAGTTTTGGAATATCTAAATCTGCTTTTATTGGGAAAGCGTTTCCGCACCTTTACAGGGTTAATAATCTGGTGGCATAGGTGTGTTTTGGGTGGCGATTTATATGATTTGTTCTCAGAATAGTTAAAGTGCTTCCTTTTAGTAAGGTTTTAAAAAGTCATACATTGACTGTGTTGATGTATGACTTTCTAGGGTAAATGTCTTTGTAAGTCTAGCACGAGTTAGGTGATATGTAGACTTTTTTATTTGAAGATAATTGCAGTTGATTAGAAAAGTACTATTTTTGTGTCAAGAAATTTCAACTAAAATTAATATAAAATGAAAGTTGCTGTAGTAGGAACTGGTTATGTAGGTTTAGTAAGCGGAACGTGTTTTGCTGAAACGGGAAATACGGTTATATGTGTAGATAATAATCCAGAAAAAGTAGAGAGCCTTAAGAAAGGTAAAATGACCATTTACGAACCTGGTCTAGATGTACTTTTTGATAGAAATACGAAGGAAGGCCGTTTGACTTTTACGACTTCTTTAGAAGATGGTATAAAAGATGCGGAGGTTATATTTTTAGCACTTCCAACACCTCCGGGTGAAGATGGGTCTGCAGATTTAAAGTATATTTTGGGTGTAGCTCATGATTTGGGCAAAACCATGAAAAAGTATGCGGTTATCGTAGACAAAAGTACGGTGCCCGTAGGAACTGCAGAAAAAGTAACGGCAGCCATAGCGGCAAATGCTACGGTTGAGTTTGATGTGGTTTCTAATCCTGAGTTTTTAAGAGAGGGTGTAGCCGTAGATGACTTTATGAAGCCAGATAGGGTAGTGGTAGGTACGGAGTCTGTAAGGGCTCAAGAAATCATGAAGCGTCTTTATGCTCCTTTAGTACGTCAGGGTAATCCTGTGATATTTATGGATGAACGTTCTGCTGAAATGACGAAATATGCCGCAAACTCGTTTTTGGCTATGAAAATCACCTTCATGAACGAAATAGCTAACCTTTGCGAGAAAGCTGGTGCAGACGTAGACAACGTTAGAAGAGGAATAGGTACAGATAGCAGAATAGGTAAGCGTTTCTTATTTCCAGGAATTGGATATGGTGGAAGTTGTTTCCCAAAAGATGTTCAGGCTTTAGGTAAAACGGCCTCTGAATATGATTACGATTTCAAAATATTGAAATCTGTGATGCAGGTGAATGACAAGCAGAAAACCAAAATGATACCTACACTGAAGGAATATTTTGGCGGAGACATAAAAGGAAAAACCATAGCCATGTGGGGTTTGGCCTTTAAACCTCACACCGATGATATTAGAGAAGCACCCGCTTTGTATAATATTAAGTCTTTGAGAAGAGCTGGAGCTAAAGTGGTGGTTTTTGACCCAGAAGCTATGCCAAATATCAAAAAAGAAATCGGTAGAAAAGTAACTTATGCCACTTCCATGTATGATGCTTTAGAAGGAGCAGATGCACTCATGATCATGACAGAGTGGCCAGAATTTAGGTCTCCAGATTTCGATAAAATTGGTGAAGCTTTAAAAAACAAAGTTATCTTTGATGGTCGAAACTTGTATGATTTAAATAATATGCAGGAAAAGGGGTTTACCTACCATTCAATTGGAAGGAAATCAATTGTTCAGTAAATGTATTTTGGCTGAAGATTCGACATTCAATCTTAAGTTAAATATTTAAAGTTTAAATGAAAAGGATACTAATAACGGGTGGGGCAGGCTTTTTAGGTTCTCACCTTTGTGATAGATTTATTAAAGAAGGTTATCATGTCATAGCCATGGATAACTTGATAACAGGTGACTTAAGAAATATAGAGCATCTGTTTAAATTAGAGAATTTTGAGTTCTATCATCACGACGTGAGCAAGTTTATTCATGTTCCGGGTGAATTAGATTATATCCTTCATTTTGCTTCTCCAGCTTCGCCAATTGATTATTTAAAGATTCCTATTCAAACATTGAAAGTAGGTTCTTTGGGTATTCACAACTGCTTGGGTTTAGCTAGAGTAAAAAATGCCAGAGTTTTAATTGCTTCTACTTCTGAAATTTACGGTGATCCACAAGTGCATCCTCAAACAGAGGACTATTGGGGACACGTGAATACAGTAGGTCCAAGAGGTGTTTATGATGAGGCCAAACGTTTTCAGGAGTCTATGACTATGGCTTATCATACTTTCCATGGGGTAGAAACTAGAATCGTAAGGATTTTCAATACTTATGGCCCTAGAATGCGACTGAACGACGGCCGTGTCATTCCTGCTTTTATGGGTCAAGCTTTAAGAGGTGAAGATTTAACCATTTTTGGAGATGGTAGTCAAACACGTTCTTTTTGTTATGTAGATGATCTAGTGGAAGGTATCTATAGATTGTTGCTTTCGGATTATGCTCAGCCTGTTAATATTGGTAATCCAATTGAGATTTCGATAGCGGACTTTGCGGAAGAGATCATCAAATTGACCAATACAGACCAAAAGGTAATTTACAAGGACTTACCAGTAGACGATCCGAAACAACGTCAGCCAGATATTACCAAAGCAAGAGAGATTTTGGGCTGGGAGCCAAAGGTTGGAAGAGAAGAGGGTCTTGCCATAACTTTCGAATATTTCAAAGGATTTTCAAAAGATAGATTGTTCGACGAAGCCAAGCATAAAGAGTTTTAAAACAATTCGCTAAGTTTCTTTTAAGCCCGATGACATCAGTCCTCGGGCTTTTTTATGTTCAAAGCTTCTTTCTTGACAGGTTAAAAATTTGTAAACTCGCAAAACTTTAACCATTGAAAATAAAATTGAAACGAATTGTAGGAGGTCTCTTTCTATTATTTTTACTCCAACCCTTACATCTAGCAGCTCAAGAACTTTCTTTTTATAGGTCTGCTTCACAGTCAGAAAACCTAGAAGATGTTCTTGAAAAACCTTTTATTGACTTTGAAGAAAAAGTAAATGAGGGTTCTCTCAATGGTGTCTATTGGATAAAAATTAAAAATATTTCGGAGGAAAAGGCATGTGAAGTAACATCTTCACATATTAAGGAAGTGGTGTGTTTTATTGATGGCTTTATGTTTTCTCCTGTTTCCGGTTCTGTTTTTCCTACTTTCATTTTACCAGCAAATAAAGTGGCGTTTCTAAAGGTGACCTGTGAAATGGAGGCTTTTATTCCTTTTAGGTTTACAAACCATAAGGAATTCAATCAGCAGGAAAACAAAAGTTTACTTACTTCAGGGTTTTATTACGGCTTTACCGTAATGGTATTGGTCATGAACCTGTTTTATTTCTTTAGTTTGAAGGAAAAGAGTTTTCTCCTTTACAGTGTTTTTCTGTTTTTTATTAGTGTCGCTATGTTTCAAAGAGACGGATTTAGTCACTTGCTGTTTGGTCAAAATGCCTACATATATTCTTATTTGGAGATATTAACACATTTTTTTGTAGGCTTAACGGGAACCATATTTGCGATGGATTATTTGAATATGGAAAACTATTGGAAGCAATATAAAACCATACTATTCTCATTAAATGCTTTTGTTTTGATAAGTTTAGTCGTCTATGTCATGACAGATTCGTTCTTAGTAATGAAAGTATCCGAGTTTTTGGTTATTTCCATTTTGATATTAATCTGGTTTACTGCTGTGTTTTTGTTTCGTAAAAACACCTATTCTAAAATCTTTGTAATAGCCTACTTCTTTATATTAATTATGGCTTGTGATTTTTTCATATCTCCACTTATCGGTTGGGCCAATTTGGGCATTACCACCAAGTATATGAAAATAGGAGGGCTTTTGGAAATGATGCTTTTAAGTTATGCGGTTGTCTATAGAATGCGGGAGCTGCACTTGGATTATAAGGTGATGGGGCGTCAACTTTATGACTATACAAAACAACTGACCTCTTTGGAAGATGAACTTCAAAAACTCAATGAAGGAAAAGAAAATGACATTACCGCAGATGTTTTAAGCTCGAGAGAAATAGAGATTTTAGAGCTAATTGCCGCAGGTAAAATAAACAAGGAAATAGCGGAGGAATTATTTATTTCAGTAAATACGGTTAAGTATCACACCAAAAAACTTTATGCTAAACTTAACATTAAAAGCAGAAGTGAAATACAGCCAGGATTTGTTGAATCTTTAAATTGAACTAGCTTTTGTAAAACTAGCTCAAATCGACGTTTAAAGCCATTTCTCCTATTGCCTACCCACAAACTACCCGCAGACTACCCCTATTAAAATTGGATGATCGACTGTTTTGGACGATTTTCGCCATTGTATTTATAGCCATGAAGAAATAATTTTAGTTTAATAGCAGACGCGTTATCCCGCCCCAACGAGATACCAATTGTTCTCTTTGGAGGCGGTGGGTCTGTGAATTAGGATTATTTATGTATTACAAAAGAAAGAGATTTTCCATCGGAAAATCTCTTTCTGCATTTAGTACCGCGGAGCGTGGTAATTGCGGTTCTAATGAGCGTCTACAATATTTATTTTACCTGCCCCTTTCTTAACTAATAGTATAAAAGGAACGCAAACGAGGAAGAGTAATCCTAGTATTAAGAATATAGCTAGTGAAGTACCCTTAATTATTAAAGCCCCTTCTTCAACATGTTATAGCTAGGAGGTATAGTTCTCAGGTCAGACATTCTCAACTGTCCAAAATATCCAAGCGTTATCATTGAGTACAGTTTTCACCCGCTTTCAAGAATGCTGGTCAAAAGGAAATGTACAGGGAATGAAATACACTAAGCGTATATGAAAATTCCAATGTCTAGCTTTAATGCAGGGTTTAAGCTAAAGTCAAATGAAGGATAGGGTAGGGCTTACCTGTGCCGTCCTTTTCCGATCTACCTGTTACTTCAAAGCCATGTTTAATGTAAAATGCTAATGCATTCTCGTTTCCCTCGTTTACATCCACATATTTTATACCTATGGTTTCTATGGCGTGTTTTAAGAGTCTTGTTCCAGCTCCTTTTCCTATATAGGAAGAATGTATAAAAAGCATTTCCAAATTCTGTTCCGCAGTACCCATGAATCCAAGAATGTCTCCTTTATGAGTTCTAATGGTTTTTAAAGCCACGGCATCAAAATATTCGTTTAAAATGCGAGGTTTGAAATATTCTATATCCGCCTTCTTTAAAAAATGATGTGTAGCTCTGACAGAGTTCTCCCATAGAGCCAAAAGCTGAGGATACTCCAAAGCTGATGGCGTGTCAAGGTAAAATCTCGTATCCAAATCAGAAGGTGTCATCTATAAGTTCAAAGTTAAGTGCAGCGGCGGCCATGCTACCAGAAGCTATGGCTACGGATAAAGACCTCATATTGGAGTTATCTCCACAGGCAAATATACCTTTGATGTTGGTCTTACCCAAGTTGTCCACTTTAAGAAGTCCCATTTCGGTTAATTCACAACCTAACTTAACGGGCATGGTGGAGTGTTGCTCAAAAGGTATGCTGGCATAAGCCGCTTTCAAATTGGTGATAAAACCATCTTTTAATGAGATGCTTTTTAAATACCCATTTTCATGACTTAAACTTTCTATTTCGGCCGTTATAATTTGGATGTTATGGTCTGCTAATTTTTGGGTTTGTTCTGGCGTAAGTGTTGATGTACCGTTGGTGAAAATAGTTAATTCAGAAGTCCAGTTAGAAATCAATTTGCCGTAGTGGAAGGCCATATCGCCATTGGCTATGATGCCAGTTTTTTCTTTTTTGTATTCATAACCATGGCAATAAGGGCAGTGAATGACAGAGATGCCCCAGCACGCTGCAAGTCCAGGAATGTCTGTCATGATGTCTTTTAGGCCTGTAGCAAAAATTAGTTTTTTGCTTGTGAAATGTCTTCCTGTGCTGGTTTCTACGGTAAAGGTATTTTGAGCCTTATAAATATCTGTCACAGTATCATTCCAAAATCGTACCGTATCATACTTTAAAACCTGTGTTTTAGCCAATGCACTTATTTCATGAGGTAGGGAACCGTCATGCGTAATTAAATTATGTGAATGAGGTGTTGGTTTGTTGCAAGGTTTGCTAGCGTCAATAATGAGTACGTTTCTTAAGGCTCTTCCAAGACCCATTGCGGCCGACAAGCCTGCGTAACTTCCTCCTACTATTATGACATCTAATTCGGGCTGGACTTTCATGTGCTAAATTCTGTTTTGTTAATGGAATGGTATCAATTTTTAAGCAAATATAGTTGCCAAAATTTCTATATGCAACATTGTTGCATATAGGGTGTAAAACGTGAAATTATAATTAACATTTTGAGCAAAACTTTATCTAAGGTTTTAACAATATTTCTGTTGAAAATAGAATAGATTTATATCCCATAAATCAAGTATTTTGAATCAAAAACTTAGTTATTTTTTATTACTTTCTTCTCTTCTTTTTTCATGTGGAGAATTGGAAGATTCGGAACCTATTCCAGAGAATAATGCTACTATTACATTTGGTATTCGGCACGACCGAGATTTGTCGGATTATGAGTTGGTAGCCACAAATTCTGGTATTTATAGTGGTAATGACTATCCTTCATTTTCGCCTGTTGTTAAATTCTGCTATAGTTTAAATGGAAGTAATGAAATAGAATATGTGGCTTCAGGCACCCTTATTTCTTCGGAATGGATTCTTACTGCAGGGCATAATTTTTTTGTAGCAGATGAGCAATCAAGTCCAGGAAAAGTTAATGGAATAAAGGTGTTTTTTGGTAATGACCCCAATGGTGAACCTGAAATGTACGAGGTGGAGAAATTGGTTTTTCACCCTACTTGGATTCAAGACAATGATGGTTTTTTTTATGCCAATGATTTATGTCTTGTTAAGTTAAAAACACCCATGCTGTCCATTAAACCAGCCAATGTAAATTATACCTTAGATATAGAGACTATAGGTTCTAAAGTATGGTTTGCCGGTTTTGGTGATTACAGTCAGCAGATCGGAAGAGACGCGGACGCATTTTCTCCCAAGCATGCTTTTGAAAACATTTTGGATAGGAGAACCACCGGAAAAAGGACCAGCATAAATGGCAAGACTTACCTAGGAGGCCTTTTGGCCATTGATTTCGATTCACCAGACGGTCTGATTAATACGCTTGGTGATAGTTATGAGAGTGAGGATGAAAAGTCATTGGGCGGGGGCACCAGCAGTCCTCAAGCCTTGGAATTGGAAGGGACTACCATTACTGGAGATAGCGGAGGTCCACTTTTTATCAAAACCAGTCAAGGTTGGACCATGATTGGAGTGCTATCTGGTGGAGCAGACGAACCCATAAAAAATCACAAGGATTCTTCCTACGGAGATATTAGCATTTTTATCAGGACAGCCTCAAATGCCAGCTGGATTTCAGAAACCATTAAATAAGGCTATTGCTCTTTCCTAAAGGTATTCCAAAATTTGATGCCGCTGTTCCCAAAAGCCTAAATCCGAATAGGAGTTAATATGTCCTTTCAAACACCTGTTCCGAAACCAGCTATCCATTAAGAGACGAAGAATTGAGCATTATTAAAGTCCCGTCGTTTTAGCCTGCTACTTATAAATGGGAAGACTAATTCTTGCCGTTTTTTTGATTTGGCAAGAATTTATTAGTGGAGCGGTTTATTCAACCCGGATTATGCGTTGGGGAATCATTATGAGTTTTAATGTGCAATAAATCAGACAATTAAAGGGAATTAGCATAGCACGCTATGGTGATTAAGTTTAATTGGGTGTAGCCTTTGATGAGCTTGACAAAGTATACTGATTTGAAGCAATTTAGCTACAGTCCCGATAAAATCGGGAGATTGTCTCATGCATAATCCGGGTTCAATCAACTGCTACTCTTTTGGTGGCGTTAACTTACTGTATGGCACGTTATATTCTTCCATGATATCCCCAAATTCATCAATTAATCGGAATGTAACTCGAGGTTCACTTCCTCCCATGTTAAATGTAAATTCGCCAAAAGCTTTTAGTCCTAAACCAAGATAACCAAACATTTGACTCGATGAATTTTTCGCGATTGCTTCTGGTCCAGGCACTCCTCCTAAGGAAGCAGGTCCAAACTCGTAGAACTCAAATCCTGAATCTCTAGGAATGGTGAAACCGCGTGCACCATGTCGGTCTCCACTTAGTAATAGTACGCCTGGGATATTTTCTGTTTCTATAAACTTGTAAATTTCATCCCGAGCCAGCGTGTCCCAAGTTCCCCATGAGTCTTTTCCTTCAGAGATATAATCGCTCCACATGGTTCCGCTAGAAATAATCTTAAAAGGTGCGGTAGAATGAGCTAAAACATTTTTCAACCAACCAAGTTGTTCTTTTCCCAAATAGGAATGATACTCTCCTCTTTCTTCGTTCTCCCGATAAGATCTGGTGTCAAGCATTATTATTTCTACCTGACCTATTCGCGTATTGAAGTAAATTCCTTCCGCATCAGTTTTGGGATTGTTCCAGTTTTCACGCCATACCTTTCGCAGTTCAGCCCTGTCTTCTTTTGTAACCCCTTTAGGTAGACCGCTTAGGTCGTTGTTAAGGTAGTCATGATCATCCCAAGTCGCATATAAAGGAACATTTGCAGAAAGGTTTTTCCAAGCTTGAGAAACATCACGAAGTAAATAGTCAGACCTATGCATGCTCATATTAATCTCTCTGTCATCCACCGCAAGATCACCTAGAAGCATCATCGCAATTGGCTCTCTTTTTAAAATAGCATCCATGAGGTTTGGATTATGAAGACCTATTTTATGGAAATCTGAAGCAAAAGCTAGTCTTATTTCATTCTTTTCCTCAATTTTTGATGTAGTTTGGAAAGCACCCTCCGCTATTTTGATAGCCTGTGATATTACAACATATTTATACTTCGTTGATGGAGACAAATCATTTAAGACTAAGCGTTGTTCCTTACCCGCAGCTGTAGGTTTTAATGTGTAAGTATTCTTTTTGTTACTATTTAAAGCAGTTACTACAATCGTAATCGGCAGTAAATTTGATGGTCTAAGCCAAATACTTACCCCATTCTCTTTTATATCTCCTAACATTGGTCCTGCCATTAAGCTTATATCATTTTTGGTGGCAGCCATAACAATTCTCATGTCCGTAAAGTCAACTTTATTTTTCTCAAAAACACTTCTAGCGTCTAGATAAAATTGTCTAACATTGGAAGGAAGGGTAATATAACTATCCAGCAGCTGGGTATCTATTTCTAAACTTCCTATATGTGCTTCTCTTAGGGAGACGTCGTAACGTTTTGAAACAGCTTCTGCGGTTTGGCAAAAAGAGTTGGTACTTAACAGTGTAACCAGCACAACCGCTAATGGATACGTCAGTTTATTAAATCTCATTATATATACTATTTCGAAGGGTTTGAATTTGAAAATCTGTTTAGAAATCATGGTTTTTCATTGCGTCCAAATTTATGCATTTCAGCTAAGCTTACTTCTTAGCATCAAGATTTAAATGAATCTTTTGTCGACGAAATCATGCCCATCGAATTAGATACTTTGGCTTTCTGAATAACGAACTCAAAATACTCGTTTTGAGCCATGAAACAGTTAATAGTAATAGATTGATTATTTGGTTAGCGGTTTAGAATGCTTGAAGGGCAAAACGTATTAATAATATATGCTCTAATAAACAGCCAAAGACATTATCTTGGTTGGAGACCTAGTGAGACCTTTTCCGCTTAACCACGTGGTTTTAGTAACCTATTAGTAGATACAAGTAGCCAAGTATGTGTGGCTTAAGATAGCAATTAACCTACCCAAGGCAGGTTAATTACTGCTATCAAAATAAAAAGTCTATCAAGGATTTGTAGACCACAAAGCGGCACTTTTAAGCATTGCTCTTCTCGGTAGTTTTAAACCGGCCAGAATTAATTCAGCAAAATCTTCTGGTTGCAAGACGGTATCCTGGGAATCATTTTTTGCAATACCCAATTCTATGCTCATATCAGATGCTATGGTGCTTGGTGTTAGCGTACAAACTCTAATATTATTTTTACGAACTTCCTTCATTAAGGATTCAGACATCCCTATAACTGCGAATTTGGATGTAGAATAGGCAGAAACATTGGCGTTTCCAGTTAGTCCTGCCGTAGAAGAGACATTAATAATATCACCTTCATTCTTATCTAATAGGTAGGGTAAAACTTCTTTAGTCACATAATACATCCCCATAACATTGGTTTGAATAATTTGACTCCATTGGTTTACTTCCATGTCGTTAAAAGACCCAAAGGCTGCAATTCCAGCGTTATTAACCAATATGTCAACAGTACCTAAAGTATCTATAATACTTTTTATGCTGCTTTTAACTTCCTCATAATTACCAACATCGAAAACCGCATAGGTAGCCTTAACGCCTAACGCCTCCAATTCTGAAACGGTTTCTTTTAAAACTTCTTCATTCCTACCTGTTATGGCTACATCAATGCCTTCTTTAGCAAATGCTAGGGCCGTTGCTTTTCCCAGTCCTCTGCCACCACCAGTAATAATGGCCTTTTTGTTTTTTAAATTGTTAATTTTTAGAATACTTCTTAATGGAAAATTCGCTTTAAAGTTTTACGTAAAATTAGCCATCTCTCTTGCAGTTTTGGGCATTTTGGAACCCATAATCCCCAATAAAACATATTAAATCTTTATCCGCTAACGTAAAAAGTGACATATGGAAAAGATAAAAAATGCGAACTCGTTTATTATTCAAACCTCATTAAGATGCTTCAAGACATCATTCGGGTTTAATCATCTATGGTGCCAGCTATACTTATTTGGCTCTCATGTTATTCCCTCTTTTTTCGTGGCTTACTTCAGCAAGTCCAAGATGCTCCATTAAGGGTGGAATATACATCGCAAATCTGCCTCGGAGTCCTTTTTTGAGTCCGTACCATCCACCTACTGGATTATTTTCTGAGCGAGCCCAAGCCTCAACGGTTCCTGCTTTCGCAGTTTTTTGTTCGTCTGCACTCCCTAATTCCATCCAGTCACCATGTTTTTTAAGCATTTGGTGTAAATCTTGTAAACAATTTATGTTGTAATGCAATACCGTTTTACCCACAGTACACACCAAAACGTCTTTTTCATCAATATGCATGGTGTATTCAGATGAAAGGGGAGGCGTTTTTAGCGTTAAGGGATTTTCCTTTGTTCCAATTTTTTCTTTGTAGTTCATCCTATTATTATTTAGAGTTTTGGATTAATTCAACTTCTATTAATATGGCCATATTTTTTCAGTGCTTCTTTCCCATACTCATAATCACAAAAAAACATTGTGTAATCACGATTGACCTATTAAGCCGTTGAAACATACAGGGCTCACACCCTTCTAAATAGAAAAGTGGCATTCATGAGCTTTGCCAAAGGTCTTATTTCGATGCATTAAAGCCTGATTTTTTTGTGAACTGTGATTAATTTTTATCTGTATTGATGGCTACAGCAATTTTGGAATCTGCTGTCCCGTAATAAAGAAACCACTTGTTCTGAAAACTAACTAATCCTTCCACAAAGCATACTTCATTCACTTCCCCAACTTTCTCATAATCTTTGTCAGGATGAATGAAGTAGCTTTTTGTTCTATCTATTAGTTTGTACGGATAGTCTCCGTCAAATAGAGCCTGCCCTGCAGCATAAGTGAATTTGGGTAATTTAGGATCGTTAAAATTGGTAGCATTACTGCCATTGTATATTAACAAAATGCCTTCCTCTTTATATAAGGCAAAAGGGCCGGGTTCCACCAACCTGCTATCAAAGAATCCTGCTCGAGGATGCAGTACCGAAATCATTTTCCCATTTTCCTCGTTTTTGCATACAACCCAGTTTTTCAAATCTTCTGAACTTGCTAAAAATAAATTGGTATCTCCAAAATACATCCAGTACTTCCCATTTATCATTTTTGCAATAGGTCTACCTTCCTTCATTTCTACCACAATAGCTCCTGACTTGGACCATGTATCTTTGTATTCGTCCTCTTTTAAAAGCAATCCGTGTTTTGTCCAGGATACTAAATCTTTGGAAGACGCAATACTTAATCGAGCAGTTTTACCGTCATAGGAAGTATAGGTCATGATATAAGTATGGTCTTTCGTTTCTACGATTCTTGGATCTTCAACGCCATCAAAATAACAGTTGGGGCAGTCTTGTACATAGGTGTCTTCGGAGAATTTCTTGTAATTCCATTCGTATTTTTTCATGAAATCATTTTCTGGGTAAAAGACAGGTGATGATTGTTTTTTGAAATGAAGACCGTCTGAGCTGATGGCTAATCCAATTCGGGAAGTGCCACTTGAGTCTTGAGCTCTATAAAACAGGTAAATTGAATCTCCTTTTACTACCGCAGAAGGGTTTAATACGTTTCTTTCTTCCCAATTAACCTGTTTTTGTGATATTGGGCATGTGAAAAACAGGTTTGAGGTAGGGTTCAAAATGGGGTTAATGCTGTCCACTTTTTCAAAAGCAGTAAATGCCCAATCTGTGGATTCTTCAGTTCCGGAATAGCTTTGTGATACTTTTTTATCACATCCAAAAGTCAAGATTATTAATACTGCAACTATTAGCTTGTGACAATCTTTTAATTTATTCATATATGTTTCATTTTGATAGGGAGGGAGTAGGGATAAGCGTATTGGAAATAAAGAAACGATTACTTCTTATTGAATTGAGTGTGCTTGACATCAAATATAACCATAATAATAATCCAGTGGATGAAAGATTAGGCTGACGCCTTCACCGTTAATTTGTCAATAAAAAGAGCCTTTTTGGTAGTCTATCTGTTCATTTACCACATAAAGCCATATAGAAATGAATGCAGTACATGATTTAAAACCAAACCCTACACCTTAAATTTTCACAATGTCAGAAAAGAACAAAATAAATTAATGTTATCATTTTAGATGGATTTACCATATTCATATGACACTGAAGACCCCAATAACTATAAATCTTTTAGTAATTTGGAGGAAAATATTTCAGTTTCTTCCGCAAAATTTTAACGAAACAAAAATGAGTACAGAAAAAAAAGTATGGTTTATTACTGGTGTATCATCAGGATTAGGTAAAGAGTTAGCTAAAGAGGTATTATCACAAGGGCAGATTGTGGTAGGGACTTTTAGAAAACAAGACCAAGTAGAGGCGTTTAACAACGAAAACCCAGGGAATTCTTTTGGTGTACTTATAGATGTGGCTTCTACACAGATGATTATAGATGGTATTAAAACCATTTTTGATAAATTCGGAAAGATTGATGTTGTGGTGAATAATGCTGGTTATGGTATTATGGGAAGTATCGAAGAAATTTCTGACGAAGAAGTAAGAAGACAATTTGAAGTCAACGTTTTTGGTGTTTTAACTACCATTAGAGCAGTATTACCACAAATGCGTAAGCAGCGTTCTGGTCATATTATTAATATAACTTCTATTGCGGGACGTATCGGTTCTCAAGGTTTAGGAATTTACAACGGGTCCAAATTTGCCTTAGAAGGCATTGGGGAAGCTTTAGCAGCAGAATTAAAGCCGCTAAACATTAAAGTAACTAATGTGGAACCTGGACCATTTAGAACAGAATGGGCTGGAAGTTCAGCAGCTTATGATAACACCAAGATTGACGATTACGAAAGTACGGTAGGTGAGCGAATAAGAGGTTTACAAGGTTTAAATGGAAATCAACCCGGAGATCCAGCAAAAGCGGCAGCTGCTATTTATAAATTAGCACAGCTAGAAGAAGCTCCGGTACATTTACCTTTAGGTAAAATAGCTTATGAAGTTTTCGGAAAAGTAAATAATGGATTAATAGAAGAGTTAGCTAAGTTTGAAGATTTAGGTAAGGCATGTGATTTCGAATAGGTTTCTTTAACCTACTTTTTATAGATAAAAAACCGCTCCAGAGGCGGTTTTTTGTTGTACCATCACACTGGAATTTTACGTTTGGTAATTGTTTTTATATGATTATTGGATGCTGTGATGTTCTTCCAAAAATAGCTTATAAGAGCAGTATGCCTATACCATACATTTCATTTTAACCCGGTTTATGCATTGGAGAATTGTAATGAGTTTTAAAGTGGAATAAATCAGGCATTTAAACGAGATTAGCATAGCCGTTAACCCTGAGCTTGCCGATAGGAAGCAATTTAGCTACGGTCCCGATAGCTATCGGGAGATTTTCTAATACATAAAGGGGGTTTAAAGAAGTTGGGACTTAAAAGAATTTATGAACCGAATCCTTTCTTGAACGCTGCAGAAGGGACTTGTAACACTTCATTCGACACTAATTGTTGAGTGTTGTTTTTTGTTTATTCAATTTGGCAACTTCAATCGGAATGAATTTCGGCAAATAACTTGGTGTGCAATTTCTGGGGACAACTTCATCTTTGTATAAGCCTGTTTCTTCTCCTATGGAAATGCATCTCTCACGATGCTTTTCTTCCCATTTTCCTATTTGACCAGCGGTATAGTTCATTGCCCATTGTACCTCGGGTTGTTCATTCATTATATTTTTTTCTATTGAAGATAGAAGGTATTCTGTATTTGAGTGGTCGGTATTTCCCATCCATCTTAATCTTGCTTGATAATACCAAAACACTCTGCGTTGTAAAGAAGATGAGCTATTTTCCCAAGACACTATAAGAGAAATTATCTTTTTGTCTTTAGATAATTGATTAGCCATTAACCAATCCATTAAATGAATTCGCTCATCAAATTCGTGCTTTTGAATATCTTGGTCAAGTTTGTCAATCACTTCTTTATTTAGAGATTTTTTATCCATTATTAGGATAGCTAACTGACGTGGTAAAAATTCGTTAGTAGACCAAAGTTCCATAGCTACATCATGGTCCTTTTTCAATTCTTTTGCAATTTTTCTCAAATCTCCCAATTTGGTTGTTTGCTTATCGATTTGATTATATATGTTTTTTGCTTTTGAAGAAAGTTCCATATTGTTTTTGAATTCTGACTGACGCTTTTGTTTTACGTTTATACACAACTGATTGTGAATTGTAGCTCCTCATTAATCAAACCGAATTTATCAATTTGTTTTTGAATTCGTTTTACTATACCGAGCTTTCTTTTTTTGTCAAAGAAGGGGGTGTACTTCGCACTGCCAACTGGATTGACTACTTCAATGGATAATGTTTTTACTTTTTGCCTGATTAAATTTGAGTTATAAGTGAACAAAATACTCAAAGGGAGTACTCTTTTGGAATAATAAATATTCTGAACGGGGTTTCTGATAAATCAGAACCGCCACTTAAGTTATAATTCACACTCCAACCGCAGCGGCCGACCGTCAGGATTACACTCATTCTATTAAGCAACAATCAAGAATTTGGCCTTACAATGTGTTTTTAATTTTAAGGATTTTGTTTATTAGAGCTTAAACATTAAAGTATCAAGTTGGTGGGCTAGGCTATATTCTGGCGAATTATCAAAAAAGAGCGTTCAGTTAATGAAGCACCTCATCAGAACTGGCACGTCAAGTGCCTTATGAAGGCCGTGGCATTGTGGTATGACCTATCGGCGTACCTAAGGCTATACGTCTATTTGACAGGGAACAGGCTTTCAACTAAACTAAAGCTCCATTTGCACCAATTACTTGACCAGAAATCCATTTAGAATCATCACTCGCTAAGAACAAAACTACTCTAGCAATATCAATGGGTTCCGCTAATCGATTAAAGGCATTCATAGCACTCAGTTTATCTATAGTTTCTTGCGATTTTCCATTTAAGAATAATGCCGTTGCTGTTGCACCTGGAGCAATGGCATTAACAGAAATCCCTCTTCCTATTTCTTTAGAAAAAACTTTTGTCATTTGCTCAACGGCTGCTTTGGTGGCAGAATATAAAGCGTATTTTGGAAACATTAATTTGGCCGTGCTTGAGGAAAAATTAATGATATTCCCGTTGTCTGCTAGTTTACTGTCCGCTTCTTGAAGTGTGTTAAAAATACCTCTAACATTTACGTCAAAAAGTTTAGTGAATTCTTCCTGTGTATTATCCTTTAAAAATTCATTGTACATAATACCAGCATTGTTTACCAAAACATCTACTTTACCGTAAGCTTCAATCGTTTTATCAAATAGATTGGTAACGTCATTTCTTTGACTGACATCTGCTCTAATCGCCAAAGCTGTGCCGCCATTTTGGATAATACTTTCTACGGTATTATTTGCTTCATCTTCGCTATTTGAATGATTGACAATTACTTTTGCACCATTTTCAGCTAAAAGAATGGCAACTTCTTTTCCTATTCCTCTAGAAGCTCCTGTTACGATAATTACTTTATTTTTAACCTTCATCATGTTTTGTTTTCTTAAATAGGAAATTTGGGGGAAAGACACCTTAGCCCACTCCCATGATTGAGATAATATTTATGATTTGACCTATGCTTTTAAAGAAATCAGTTTATTGGCTACTAGTGCCAGATTGCTTTCATTGATTTCTGGTTTTGTGGCAAGGGGATATAATTGTGCACCTGGTCTACTAATAAAAGCTCCTCTCCAGCCAGCCCAGAGTGCCCCAGCAATATCCCAACCATGAGCGGCTACCAAAAGACTTTCAGAGGGTTTTATATCCATTTTTCTTGCTGCCCAATCGTAGGCATCTGAATGGGGCTTGAATTTGCCCATGTCTTCAATGCTTAATCTTTCTTCGAAATAGTCTAACAAACCAGCGTTTTCAAATTGTGTTTTCACGCCTTTATTTGAAGAATTGGTAAAGGAAACTAACTTATAACCAGCATCTTTTAATTTTTGTAAAGATGCTTTAACTTCTGGATGTGCCGGCAAGGAACGTATAGGTCCCAAAATAGCATCTTGAGCCTCTTTTTCCGTAATAGAGATACCGTGGTTGGCTGCTACCATTTGCAAGGCTGCCGCTCCAATGATTCCAAAATCATTGTATTGCCTTCCTACGGTTGTAACTAAAGAATATTGCAGCATCGTGGTAAACCATAAGGGCAATAATTCGCTTCTTCCTCCGAGTAAGTTTCCAACACTTGTTTTCATCGCTGTTAAGTCTAGTAGCGTTTCATTAACATCAAAAAATAATACTTTAGGCCGTATCGCTAAGGCTTCTGTATCCTGCGTGTTTACACTTGTTCCTGCAAATCCTAAATGAGGAATTGTACTACCAGTAATTCCAAGCAAAGCTGTCTTTTTGATAAAATTTCTTCTGTTGTTTTTCATCGTTTGTGTAATTGTTTTAAAACATTCTATTCGGTATGTTTATGTATAAAAAAATTAATATTTTAATTGATTGAGGTATAAGGCCAAACCCGAAATATACTGGTCAAGAATAGTGTCATTATCATATAGTTTTCTAATTCCTCTAATTCCTTCAAAAGCACTAATTAAATAAATGGCTACGGCTTCGCTCGGAATTTCTTTTTTTATAACGTTTTGATTTTTACCTTTTTCAATAAGAATGACAAGTGCTTCTTTCCATTTTTCAATAATGTTTTTTAAAGCCAATTGATAACTACTTTCATAATTGCCAATTTCGTTGATAAAGTTATTCATAGGGCATCCATGTTGCTTATCATAAAAAGGGAAGGACTTAATTCTATTTAAAAAAGTAGTCTCTAAAATTTCCATGGGGTTTCCAGCTCCTTTTAAGGGTAAAATCATACCATCGTAAACTCGTTTTTGAATTTTCAATTCAATGACTTCTAAGCCAAGCTGGTGTTTGTTTTCGTAATGGTGGTAGAAAGCCCCTTTAGACATTTTGGCAGCTTTCATTACATCATTTACACTGGTAGACTTAAACCCATTTTCATAAAAAAGCTTAAAGGCGTGGTGAATAATATGCTGCTTGGTTATTTCCGACTTTAATTCTTGCTCCATACTGCAAATATATACATAAAAAGTACAGGTGGAATGTTTTATGTTTGTTTTCATTTGGTTCCAAGCCAAAAGCTTTAAAATGCTTGAGCTAAAAGATTAGAAAGCAGGGGAGGGTTTGAGTTCAACTCCGGTTTTGTCGGATCTCAAAATAATCAAAGTTTTAATCCCTGCATTTGAGCCTAATTGTTGGCGGTAGGCGTTTTTGTCGTTTGATTTTCAATTACTTATATCAATCCATTGTCAATTAAGTCTAAAACGGTGTGTCTTTTATTTTCTATCCTATTGTTAATACAAGTTTCAATAATTGCTTTAACTCCGTTAATATAGGAATCATGTCCCAAAACCTTTGTCTCTATTATTACCTCGTCATTATTATCTTTAATAACAATTTTATGATAAGCATGTCTTCCTAAAAACTCTTGAGGAATACCAATTTGATTCCTTTGATTTTCAGGGTCTCTTATTGACAAGATTCTATCTCGTTGAACTTTTAAGTAGTCAGCAAAATTATAAGCCGTTCCTGGTTCCGTAATTTTTGTCGATTGATGAGATTCTGTTATAGAAATATCATAATTTTCAAAGTTGCTTCCAAATATATTCATCATCCTAAGGGTCTTTAATAATAGGATGGAAGTGTTTGGACATATAACTAGAGGAAAATCAGGGGACATTTTCTCTGTTTCTAAACCAGTAGAAAGCTCTATAAGAACAGATTTAGTCTTGGAGCAAATTGCTATGCATTCATTTAGTTGTCGTCCTGAACCTGCATGAATGAGCATAAACTTTTCATTTAAGGTCTTATTTGGAGTCTCCCACTTTATCAGTTCAAAAGATGGGAATGATAAATTAGAAGATAGAATTGCATTTGCTAATTTTCCTGAACCAACAATAAATATTTTCATTCTTTCCATTTCATTCAAATACATTCTACTCTAATAAATCAACATAGTTCGGTTTTGTCCTTACTGCTAACGCGATTGGATATGACGGTTCCAACCATGTTGAGGCTCTGAACATTATGCAACACATTGTGTGCCTTGAATAACGAATTTAGCTCTTTAACGGAACAATCCAAAGGCTGAAAGACTGGGTGCGTAGTCCCATAAGCGAGCGAGTCGTTATCCTAAACAAAGTAGGTGGCATGGGTGGGTCAGGTGACTGGCCATCTGAAGTAATAGGATCGCCGAGTCTTAAGTATTTTACGTCCGTCGCCGATAGAACAACAAAATGAGGTTGAAATAGGCCTGCCCGGCAGCTCATAGCCCTTCCATAGTTATCGGAAATAAAGACAACCATCACACTTGAAAAGTTAAGGTTACGAGGTTACGAAAGTATGCTGGATTATTATCAACGCTTACAACCAGAGATTCAGAACGGGAACGCCAAGTTCGCCGTACCGATAGCTATCGGTACGAGGCCCGTACGTACGGTGGTGAGACCGGGCTGGCGTACCAGAGCCCCAGCCCATCATGTTCTATTGATGGGTCGGGCTACTCGATTAGCGGCTGTGGTACGGGGTTTTGAGTGTCCAGGCAACCAGAAAACATATATAAGCAGCCTAATAAATTGGCATTCATTCTTACCATTTATTATTATTTATCGGGTTGGCTTGTAGGATAGCCACTTGTATAGCGGTCGCCAACAATCTGGATTTTTGATAAATCTTCTGTAAGTTTTGCCAATTCTTCTGCGGTAAATTCATAATCTGCCGACCAGATATTTTCTTGGAGATGAGCCAATTTAGTAGTTCCTGGGATAGGAACAATAAACTGTTTCTGTCCTAAAAGCCAAGCCAAAGCCGCCTGTGCTACAGTTAGTCCCCTTTGGTCACCAAATGCTTTCAACACATCAATTATTCCCCAATTTGCAATAATATTCTCTGGCTGATAACGGGGCAGTGTAGCCCTGTTGTCATTGTCTGGATTATATTTTGTTCGCTCATTGATATATCCCGAAATAAGCCCACGGCTTAACGGACTATACGGCACAAAGCCAATTCCCAAATCTTCGCATAATTCCAATACTCTATTTTCTGGATTACGGGTCATAATTGAATATTCACTTTGTATTGCTGTTACAGGTTGCTCCGAATGTGCTTTGCGAATGGCTTCCAATCCGTCTTTACTGCTATTAAAATCCCTTTCACTCATCCCGAAATGCTTTACCTTTCCTTCGGTAATTAGGTCTTTTACCGTGCCGGCCACATCCTCCATTGGTACTTTGGGGTCAATGCGGTGTTGATATAACAAATCAATATAATCGGTTTTTAAGCTTTTCAACGAATTTTCAACCACTTGTCTAATTCTTTCAGGACGGCTATCAAGGCCTAAACTGGGTTTCCCCTCTACAAAACCAAATTTTGTACAGATGATTATGTCTTTACGAATGGGTTCAAGAGCTTCTCCGACCAATTTTTCATTGACGAATGGTCCATAAGCTTCGGCTGTATCAAATAGGTTAACACCTAAATCCACCGCTTTTCGCATCAGGGTTATCATAGCCTGTCTGTCTGGAATAAAACTCCTGTGGTAGCTCATACCCATGCAACCTAATCCCAATGCGGATACTTCAATACTGTGACTACCTGTACCTAATGTCCTTCTTTTAGGTTTTTGGAGTGTATCGTTTTTTTCATTGTTTGCTTTATTGGTACAACTTGTTACAACCGCTCCAAGCGTGGAAGCTGCCAATAAAGATACTCCAGACATTACTCCGGCCTTTAAGAAATCTCTACGATTGTTATTTTCCATTTATTTAATTTTTTTTAATTTCAATACTTGTCCGGCATGGTTACCTGTTAAATTATTGTTTGTTTGGTATTGTGGGACTGTCCACCATTGCCGCTAACGGTAGTGTATCTGTTTGTGCCGACCGGATGGGAGGTATAAACAGATAAACATTGTTGAGCGTAGTTATTATTCATTTTAAAATTGGTACTGTAATATAACTATCATTATACCATTTGATTTGAAACGGTATGTTTGCGTCCAGCATCGATTCATCATTCACGTCTTTACCAGTACCGTAATTGATTTGCCAGTTTGGATTTTTATTTATGCCCATAACTAAAACGATGCGACTGCCTTTTTGTAATTGGCGACTCGTCATATAGGTATTGTCTAGGACTATAGTTTGTTTAATATTTGGCTCTAACAAAGTGCGTTCATTATCGTCTTTTGCATAACTGGCTCTTTGCACATTGGTTGTAAGTGCAATATACTTTCCATCGGATGTCAGCTCGTAAACAGCAAACATGATATCTATGTCTTTTTTGTTGAGACTTGCCACGAAAGATGCTTTAACGGCTCCGCTAATGGCAAAAGCTTTATCAATGGGGTTGCTGATAAAAATAAGTTGTTCTTTTTGTGTATGCAATACACTGTCTTCAATTATAGGTATGTCTGGCAAAACATTAGTACTGAAGTTTAGTTCTGAACGGTCTTTTAAATCCACCGTTTGGTTAATGGATGCAGAATGTTTTGGCTTTTCAGTGAGTAAACCAAAATGATTACCTTTTTTTACGTTTCCTAGATAAAATCGAATACTGTCGTTATACATTTGATTTAGTGTAGGAACATGCTGCCATTCGTTTCTTCCCATTACCTCAAAGTTTATTTTATCCTTTAAAAAAGAGGGCTTTTCTCCATCTTTTAAAACATAATCTAACCATTCAAAAACGATGTCTAAAATGTGTAAATTGGCTACACTATCTATTTCATAACCTTTCAAATTTTCAGAGATGCTACCTTGTGCACCACTATGGTCATAGGGACCAATAACTAAGTAACTTTCGTTGCTTTTGTTCCCTTTCTGAAGTTCCTTAAAATAGTGTAGGGTACCTATTTGGTCGTAATCATAATAGCCTGCAAAAGTTAAGACTGGGATATTGATTTTCGCAAAAACATTTTGTTGTGGGATCATCTGCCGCCAGAATGCAG